>CBIHLW010000113.1:0-8174 GCA_966210755.1 uncultured bacterium | reverse complement strand
TTCCGGAATTGATATTTCATTAACTTACCGGTGAACCTTTACGAAACAATTTTATAATCCGCGCAGGCCAGCCCTGCCTGTCAATTCATTTACTATGGCATTTCCATACAAAACCCTTTTGCTTTTCATTTTATGTTTTTGGTGTCATCAGCTTCTGGCACAGAACCATAACCTCCTGTGGTATAAAGGCAAAAAACTTTCCGATACCAGTATACTAACCAATTCGGGCCAGCGTGTAAAATATTCTCCCCGCACCGGCCGGGTAAGGGTTTCCAATTCAACCAATACTAGCGCCATCAATAACCGGCTTCAGAACAGTGAAGCTTTTAAAAAGCAGGTGGTGCAGATCATTACCGGCGGAACTGCGGGTGCCAAAAATATTGATCTTGCCAACAGGGCCATTCAAACCATAGAAGAAGTGGACAGGATGATGCAGGAATCCATAAACTCAGTAAATGAAATTACCATAGATAACCTGCCGGGAAACAACAGCAGTTCAGCGTTGCTTCCGGAATGGGTGCAGAATTATTTTGATGAAGTGGTGAACTATGTGATCAGGGATAAAGCCAAAGAAAAAACAGTGCCTGAGGCCCCACCGGCGGTTTCCTTTGATTATTGTTTTCCCTGCGATGCAGAAAGAAAGCAAAAATATGCTGCGGATACAGCAAGGTATTTCAGCCAGTTTTCAAATGAACATGCCGGCATGATCTCTAAAGGTTTTAAAGTGATAGGATATTTTCAGCACCGCATATACAATGTGCTGCCCTATGATTCCATTTCAGCTGATCGCATGATCAACAAAATGCGAAGCGATATAGAATATCTGTTAAATGAGATATCCGGTAAGGTGTCCAAATCCTGGAACCTTTATAAAAATGATGCATCCAGGTTGCCGGTTCTTATTCAGCTTGTTCATGCTGTTACCAGGCAATTTCAGTTGATGGGCATGGCGGTACCTTCCTCTTTACCCGGACTTGAAGAAATTGGCAGAACACTATTAACAACCATGGCCGGTTATTTTGATGATGCCTTACAGAAAAGAGACTATCCGGTTCTGCTGAACATATCATGGTACATGGGTTTGATTCGGCAGGCTACACTGATATTAGGAGATAATATTTCTGTCTCTGAAAAAATTTCCAGGTTCATGGCAGGCAACCGTTTTGAAATGATGGTGGATGCAGAAGCAAGGCTGGGAACTGATGGCACACTACTGTCAGCAAAAATGACGGGTAGTAATTATTACAGGGCCGTGCCCGATAAGGATTGCAAACTCCGTTGGCATTTGTATGAACCTTTCGAAAATAAAATGAAATTCACACTGGAAGAAGCAGAAATAAAAATTGAAGCCCCTGCCAGCTACACTGGTACCAGGGACTGGCAAACACCACCTGCAGATATACAACTTGGATTTTGTGAAAGGCCGGTTCGTGATACGCTGCTTATGCAAAACTTCATGCCCAATGGAAAAGAAAGCTGGGTGATACAGGGACAAGCCGCGCCGGGGGGATATGTTATGAGCATTTTCAATAGTTGCTTTATGGATGAAAAAAGAGTTATGGCCGCAGCGGGTGATAAACAAAAGTTTGAAAGGATTCAAAAAGAACTGATGGAAGAATACAATAAAGCAATAGCAGGCAATGAAGAGCTGCTGTCCAAAGATCCTGCTACCATGACAAAGGATGAAAGAGAAAGATTGCAAAAACTGGTTGCCGCTTCACAAAGCATTCAACAAAAGATGACAGATGCAGCAACTTCCCATAATTTACTATTTAAGGAAAGTGTACAGAATAACCAGAAGACGGTTTTTGAAAAAGAACTGGATGGAAAAATCCTGTTTCCAAAAAACACAAGCATCCAGCATGCGAAATTTAAGGTAAGGTTGGTGCATGTGGAATGAGGGGCAGGGAGTGGGAATCTCTGAGTCGGGAGTCGGGAGTCGGGAGTCGGGAATTCAAAGCGACTGTTGTTGGGGGAATAGGATGGTAGCATATTTATAAAATCAAACCCAGCCCTGGTTTTTTAAATTTGAAATGGCCTGGAAACGGGCCTCTTAAAATCAAATAACCAGATCCCTCCTTTTTCGGGAGCCGGCGCTGTAATGGTTCTTCCTCGCGCATAAGTTGAACTGCATTCATTGGGGCTGCTGCGCTCGTTACCTCAATATGCGGCACAGACAGCATGACAGGGCTTATCAATTGCTGGGAATAGTGCGCTTATTTTTGAAGACTTCAAAGATCTTACCTAAACAACAACGAAAGGAAGGAAGCATCAAAAGTAAAAAGGATTCGTCAGGCGAAGCAACAAACGGAAGTTTGCTTCGCTCGCAATGACCTACACGCCTTCACTTTCTCTTTCTCTTTCACTTTCCTTTTCTTCAATTCCATTCCAGCTTCGTCAATTGCATACCTGCATTTAATTCCTTTGACGCATAGTAAAGTGAGATGCTGCCGTGTCTGGCTAAACCTTTAATGTCCTTTACGGTGAGCTGCATGCCGGTTTGCCTTGTATCGGGGAACTTCCATTCTTTCAGGATCTCACCCTTGTTATTCTTAATCCTTATCGTTCTTGCACTGCCGGCCTTACCGCAATGACTGTAATGCACGATCATCCTGTCATTTTCATTTGCCCCGGTTAAAGAAAGCGTTGGATCAGCTGATCTGTTGAGAACAAATTGTTCCAGCACCATCTTATTGTTAAGGAAAATCCGGTAATGATCTCCCCCTTTTGAATGTCCCTGCAACATAAAGCTGGCTGATAAAATCAGCAGGCCACCTAGAATTACCTGCAACTGTTTCATAAGTAATGTTTTTATTTAAAAATTTATTTCACAACAAAAGGAATTCATTTAGCATGCTTAAAAAAACAAACTTGATGAATTGAAGTAATTCCATGATGACCAAGGGGAAGAATTTTTTCAATTTTACCCCCCATCCGGAACATATTCCTGAAGGATGATCTGGATTGCTCCGTAAATATTCCATACTATCTTTGATATCATTGCCTGAATCAGATACTGCTTAACTGATGATATGTCAAAAAGGGCTGTATATACCGTTAAATGGTTATTGATAACAGTTACCTGTTGTACCGTCCTGTTTTTGTTTTCGTGCGAAAAAGAATTGTCCTGCGAAAATTGCCAGCCCGGCGATGACAGATCAAAAAAACCTCCTGTTGCCAATGCCGGTCCCGACCAGACAATTCAATTACCTGCAGATAGTGTGCAATTAAATGGATCTGCCTCATCTGATCCTGATGGTACCATTACTACGGCCAGGTGGACAAAACTTACCGGAGGAAACGTCACAATTACTGATCCTGCTCATTTAATATCAAAGGCAAAGCATTTTACAGAAGGTATTTATCAATTTGAGCTTTCTCTTACAGATGATGACGGGCTCACTGCAAAGGACACCATGCAGGTAGTGGTTGATGATCCAAACCAGAATCATCCACCGGTGGCGAGGGCGGGCGATAACCAAACCATCATTCTCCCGGTTAATTCAGTTCTTTTAAATGGAAGCACATCCTCCGACCCGGACAATAATATCACCGCTTACCAATGGACAAACATCACCGGGCCTCCTTCATTTGTGCTGGCCAGTCCTACCTCCGTTCAAACGATGGCATCCAACCTCACAGAGGGGATTTATATTTTTCAATTACAGGTAACTGATGCCACCGGATTGTATTCAAGGGATACTATGGAGGTGCGGGTTGAATCTGTTATGCAGTCCGCTTGTCCATTTCTGAAAACATTTATAACAACCAATGAATTTTTTGTTTCGGATTTCAAAACAACGATTGCCGGAAATAAAATTGTTATAGCAGGAGGACGCGTGAACGGAGGTCTTCCTTCAAAGGAAGTGCATACCTATGATCTTTTGGGAATGACCTGGTCTTCCTATCCTTCAACTATTGGTAATGATGTTGCTCTTTTCTCCAATCAGGATCTGGTATTTATTGCAGGAGGATCGTCCTCATCACCGCCCTATTCCACCAGCCAGAATTTTCATATCTATAATTCCGGCACCAATACCAATAACTGGAACACAAAACAATTGAGCATGCCAGGAACCGGGATCCATGGTTTGAAGGCAGGCGATAAAGTGATCTTTGCAGGTGGTACCAATGGCAGCATTTCCTCAACAGGGGTTGATATTTTTGATCCTTCAACAGACGCCCTGCATTACAAAGACCTGGGTCATTATATTTCAAATGCTGCCAGCATTAACAATATTGCTGTATTTGCCGGAAGCACAACCGGAATAGACATTTATAATACATCTGCCAATAGCTGGTCAACTTCAATGCATAATATGGACCAGTATGAAATGACCCTTGCAACATCCGGTACAAGATTCGTTTTTGCCGGTGGATTCCACGCAATGAATTTGGGTTATGGATATTCAGACCGTGTACATATCTATGATCATTCAACCGGTAACTGGTCGCAAACTACCATGACAAAACCCAGAGCGGGAGCCCAAAGCATTGGAACAGATAATAAAATATTCTGGTTTGGTGGTTATGATTCAATCTGGCTCCAGGGAACCATACAACATAAAAGACCGGTGAATGATATTGAAATATATGATGTTAATACAGGAACCCGGTCTCATCATACCTGGACCGGTAACCCGAATCATTCCGGCCGTACTAATAACTATGTTTTCTTTTATGACCAGGCATCCAATTTACACTTGTATAATTTATTAACAGAACAATGGTCCATCTGTTATATTGACCTGGGACCTGCTCCTCTATTCTTATGGAAAGGCAATACCGCTTATGTTGTTAGCAAAAACGCGGGTTCACTTCCTTCAGTCAGTATCTGGAAACTGGATCTTTAATATAACTCCATTGATAAAACAGGGATTCAGGTGCATCAGGCATATAAGGTCTGCTCATTTGTATAAAAGGTTTTCAGCATGCCCCTGTCAGCCATTTTTATTGGCGCCCCTGTTGGACTATGGGTAAGCTTCTTTGAATGAATCTGCATAAAATCCCTTACTTCACCCTGTATCAGGTCTGGATATTTCTTTGAAATCTTAGTGACTGCGGATCTTAATACTGATTTGATATTTTTTGCAAGTTCTTTGATCTTTTCATCCGGTATGGCGCTGGCAACAGAAAAGGGAGAAATGCCGGTTTTCCAAAGTATCTCATCGGAATATCCATTTCCAATTCCACGAATGGTGTTCTGATCGAGCAATACGTTTTTGATATTTGCCTTCCTGTTCAATATCTCTTTAAGCTTTTTATAATTCAGTTTTTTATCCAGTGCATCAATACCATCTTTGTCGTCCGGATCGAGTTTTACACTGGCATTCTTCATCCTGTCGGTGAGTGCAAGGCCACTGCCGTCTTTAAAATGAAATTCAACAATCGTAGATTTTCTTTCATTCTTTTTTACAAATGGATGAAGATCTCCTGTGAGCATTAGGTGGAGGCCAAGTAACTGCCCGCCAGAAAACTCAAACCGCATTTCCTTTCCTGCCCTGTAAACATCCAGCAGTTTCCTGCCTTCAAGTTTCCGTACCAGTGTTCCTGGCTTGTCTTTTAATTTCTTTCCATTGACCACTTTGATCTTTGACAGTTGTTTTCCCGCATACATTTTTTTAAGATTGCGGGTGAACACTTCTATATCTGGTAATTCAGGCATGTTACCTAAAAAAATTAAATGATGAATGCTTCACCAACACCAATTATGCCGGAAGCAGCATTTTGAATACGGCTCCTTCTCCCGGTCTGCTTTCAGCCCAGATCGTTCCTCCATGGTTCTCCACCACTTTCCTTGCAATGGACAAACCCACACCTGTACCCTTATATTCTGAATTTCCGTGCAACCGGGTAAAAACATTGAAGATCCTGTCGGCATCACCCTGCTCAAACCCAATGCCATTATCTTTTATTTCAATGAGGTGAAATGGCTGGTTTCTTTTTTCCGGGATCACATGTTGGGGTTCATCTTCACCGCTCACCTGCCGGGACTGGATATTAATAATCGGATGCGTATCCTGCCTGCCATACTTGATGGCATTGCCAATAATATTCTGAAAGAGCTGCTGAAGTTGACGCCGGTTGCCTTTTATGGTGGGCAGATTTTCAAACCTTACCCTTGCATGTTTTTCCTCCACTTCCACTTCCAGGTCTTCCAGTACATTTTTAATTTTTTCATTCAGGTCTACAAATTCCTCAATTGGCGCCCCCCTGCTTACATGTGAATACATCAACAGGTCGTCTATCAGCGTATTCATTCGCTGGGTTGACTGAAGTATCCTGTCAAAATAATTTTTATCATCCTTTTCCAGCTTTTCTCCCAAACGTTCCTTCAGCCGGTCGGTAAACAACTGGATCTTTCTCATGGGTTCTTTCAGGTCGTGAGAAGCTGCATAGGCAAATTCTTCCAGGTTGATATTGGAACGCTGAAGTTCCATATTGCTATATAGCAAGGCATTATTGGCTTCTGCCAGTTCTTTCGTTCTTTCAGCTACCAGCTCCTCAATTTTTTTCCTGGCTTCTACCTGTTCTGTTACGTCAATAGCTACTGCCATTATTCCGGAAATGGTTCCATCCCCTTCCCTGAATGCCGTATACAGCAGGTTTATATACACGGTTTCAATAGTATCATTCCTTGGAAGGGTTACAGGGATGGCATATGCGGTAAAGGTTTTGCCTGTTGTAAATACATCTTTCAGAATTTCTTCATAACCCTGATCCCGCACTTCCGGCAGGCCGGTGAAAATTGACTTGCCCAACAACTCTTCTTTTCCTCTTCCCCATAATTCATACATTCTTTCATTGGCTATTTCCACTATGAAATCCTTTCCTTTCAGAATGCTCATGGCTACTGGCGCCTGCAAAATGGTATTGCGCAAATTTCTTTCGCTTTGTTTGATGGCTTCCTCAGTTTTTTTACGCTCCGTAATATCTGTGAACAACAGGGCCACCTTGGGAATATCCTGATCCTCTAATCGAAATGCATTTACTTCAAACCATCTTCCCATAGCTGCAGACCCTTCAATGAACCGCATGGTTTCACCGGTTTGTGCAACCTTACCATACAATTCAAACCAATGTGTCTCCAGGTTGGGAACGAGCTCTAATGCCGTTTTGCCTTTTGCATGCTTTAATCCCGTTTGTTTCTCAAATACGGAATTGGTTTCAAGAAATCTATAATCAACAGCTTTCCCTGTTGCATCATAGATCATTTCCATTACACAAAAACCCTGATCCATTGATTCAAACAGGTTCCGGTATTTTGATTCACTTTCCTGTATCCTTTTTCTGGCCAATACCTGCATGGTAACATCATGGCCCACGCTGATGATTGCACTGGCGCGGCCGGTGGTACCATTTTCATAAACAGGTTTATATACAAAATCAAAATACAGCACTTCTTCTTTTCCAAACCGGTTCAGCTTAATGGGAAATTCATAGGCATAAAAAGGTTCGCCCCTGATACAAACATCATTGAGCAGGGAAATAAAACCCTGCTCCTCTAATTCCGGTATCGCAACCAGTAAAGGTTTGCCAATTACATCCGCCTCTCTTCCCCAAACCTCCAGCAAACCTTCATTGGCCAGTTCAATTATGTAGTTTTCACCGCGAAGTATACCGATGATGACCGGTGCACTCATGAATATATTGTACGCTTTCTCTATACCTTTCAAACCTTCTTCCCGCTTATCAGCAAAAACCATGGAAGAAACATCATCAACCGAATGAATGATATAAAGCAGTTCCCCATCATCGCCTAATACCGGAACATTATGAACCCTCCAGTATCTTTCAATTTGTCCGCCATCTAAATTGAAATGAAGCCGGGGAATGAGGTGCGGCTTTTTGTGATCTGCAATTTGCGTGAAGGATGCCTGTAATTGTAATAACCCGTTGTCTGACTGGTTATCCATGCCAGGGGGGAAAATTTCAAAAAATCCCTTCCCTTTAATTTCATCCCTCTGTAAACCAGTAGTACGGATGAAATCATCACTGGTGGCTATGATGGTAAAATTTGGAGGATCTGGTAATAAAACTGCACTAACACCGGGCCTTGCTTCAAATAATCTGGTATCCACAATAATAAAATAGTTAAGTTATTATGACAACAATAAATATACCCGAAAGTGGCAGCCGGGTTCTACCTCTAATTTTCATTCAAAAAATACTGT
>CBIHLW010000112.1:0-8187 GCA_966210755.1 uncultured bacterium | reverse complement strand
ACAGTAGTTCACCGACTTTGAACTTTGAATTTTGAACTTTGAACTTTAAACTTTGCACTCCTATGCCGCATGACCTATAATATCATTCATAGAAATTCCCATATGGCTTTCTTCGTATACACATTCGCTATCTCTTATCAAAAGCACCTGTGGTGATTCGTGTTGAACTTTGAATACCTCCGTTACTTTATTAGACAGATGACGATAGGCCAGAAGATCCAGAAAATAGAAGTCTATATCTGCTGGCTGTGCTACTTTTTGCAGGCGCTGCAGCGCAACAGCACTGATTGAGCACCTTGTGCTATGTTTGAAAATTACCTGCGGTCTTGTCTGCGATCTGGTTAGTATTTGCCTTAACTGCTCTTCATCAGTAAGATGAATCCAATGCATACACACAATGTTTAAAAATTAAACGTTACAAACCTCTGCTGATGGTGCGGGGATGGAGACGGTTGCAGGACATCCATAACCTTTGCGGTGATTGCCGTAGCCCTGGCGTGAACCAGAACAGGAAGCGAAAACAAAGGCGGTGAGAATCAGGAGGGTACAATAAAATGTTTTGTTTTTCATATTAAAACATGTTTGGATTAAAACGGCTTATTTTGCCGGATATTATCTGCAAATATAAACATGAAATCCTCATTTTATAGCCCTGTTTGCTTATTGCAGTTAATAATTATTTACTATGTCCTGAAAACCAATTACCAGGATCATTCCAATAATTTATAAAATAGATAGTTCCATGCGAATTCATTTCATATCCATAGGGGGAAGCGTGATGCATCAACTGGCGATAGCGTTGAAAAGAAAGGGATACCAGGTTACAGGTAGTGATGATGAAATTTTTGAACCTGCCAAAGGAAACCTCGAGAGGGAAGGCATCCTTCCTACATCCATAGGATGGGACCCCGCTTATATTGATAACTCCCTGGATGCGGTTATACTGGGTATGCATGCCAAAGCTGATAATCCCGAACTGGCAAAGGCCAGGGAACTTGGTATTAAAGTATATTCCTTCCCCGAATATATTTACCAGGAAAGCCTTAAGAAAACACGGGTGGTGGTTGGTGGAAGCCATGGAAAAACAACCACCACGGCCATGATCATGCATGTGCTGAAAGAAACAGGCAAAAAATTCGATTACCTGGTGGGCGCCCGTTTACAGGGCTTCGACCAGTCGGTAAATATTTCTGATGCACCGGTTGTGGTTTGCGAAGGAGACGAATATCCGGCAAGTACCATTGAAAGGCGGCCGAAGTTTCATTTCCTTTTTCCTCATATCGCCATTATTACCGGAATTGCCTGGGACCATATCAACGTATTCCCCACGTTTGATAATTATCTGGAGCAGTTCAGGATCTTTATTGATAAAATAGAACCGGGAGGTCATCTTATTTTTAATGATACGGACCAGGTGTTGAAAGATCTGGTGCATGAACATGGAAGGGCTGATATTAATTATCATCCTTATAACGTACCGGGGCATACGATCAATAATGGAGAGACCAGCGTAATCATTGAAGGAAATACCGCGCAGTTACAGGTTTTTGGAGATCATAACCTGATGAACCTTCATGCCGCCTGGATGGTAAGTGAACTCCTGGGTGTGAACGCAAAAGATTTCACACATGCCATCAGCAGTTTTACAGGTGCGGCCCGCCGCCTGGAAGTTCTGGCAAAAAATGAGCATACGGTTTTTTACCGCGATTTTGCACATGCGCCTTCAAAAGTAAAAGCTACAATAGAAGCGGTAAAGCACCAGTTTCCTCAAAAGCGTCTCATCACCGCACTTGAACTCCATACTTTTAGCAGTCTCAATGAAAATTTCATGAAAGAATACAAAGGTGCATTGTCAAAAGCGGATGCAGCTGCCGTTTTTTACAGCCAGCATGCACTTGAACTGAAAAGAATGCCGCCTCTGCCCAAAGAAATTGTGAAGAATGGTTTTGGAAGAAAGGATATGATGGTTTTCAATGATAAAAATGAACTTGAGAACTGGTTAAACCAACAGGATTATAAAAATGCAGTTGTGGTGTTTATGAGCTCGGGAAATTATGATGGTTTGAATACGGAAGCGCTTGCCAGAAGAATTACACAATAAGGTGGATGATTGCATTCATCACACTACAATACTTTACCTTTACCGCCTTTAAGAATCCCCTGAAAAATGTTACAACTTAAAAAACCCCTTGCATTTATTGATATCGAAGCTACAGGATCAAATGTAGCCATTGACCGGATCGTAGAAATTGCCATCATCAAAACCCTGCCCGATGGAAACCGCTCGGTCAAAAGAAAGATCATCAATCCGCAAATAGCCATACCGCAGGCCATCGTTGATATACATGGCATTACCAATGAAATGGTAAAGGATGCCCCTACTTTCAAACAGCTTGCCCAGGAAATCAAACAATCGCTTGATGGTTGTGATATCGCTTGTTATAATGCATACAGGCTGGATATTCCATTACTGATAGAAGAATTTCTCCGCGCAGAAGTGGATTTTGATATGAAGAACAGAAAGGTGATTGATGTGCAGAAGATCTTTCACCAGATGGAACAGAGAACTCTGTCCGCTGCCTACAAATTTTACTGCCAGAAAAACCTGGATGGCGCACATGGTGCAGAAGTGGATGCGGCAGCAACCGCCGAGATCCTGTATGCACAACTGGAGCGTTATCCACAATTGGGAAATAATGTTGACAGTATCCTAAAACTTGTTGGAGATGACTCAATAATTGACTTTGCAAGGCGTTTTATCTATGACGACAAAGGAGTGGAAGTATTTAATTTCGGAAAGCATAAGGGCAGGCCGGTGAGCGATGTGCTCAAAGCCGAACCTCAGTATTACGACTGGATGATGAAAGGCGAATTCCCAATGAATACAAAACAAAAGCTCACCGAGATCTATACGAAGAACATGCTTAAAAAATTCTGAGGAAGATTGGAAAAATTAGTGATCATACCAACGTATAATGAAAAGGAAAATATTGCCGCAATTCTCCGGGCAGTATACGATCTCGGTGAAGATTTTCATGTGCTGGTAATTGATGATGGGTCTCCCGATGGTACAGCAGAAATTGTCCGCTCATTACAGCCGCAATTCAATGATACGGTTTTCCTGGAGGAAAGATCGGGCAAGCTTGGATTGGGCACTGCCTATATACATGGATTTAAATGGGCCACTTCAAGAGGCTACCAGTACATTTTTGAAATGGATGCGGATTTCTCCCACAATCCAAAAGACCTTCCGAGATTATATGATGCATGTAAAAGCGGGGGCGCCGATGTGGCTGTTGGCTCAAGGTATGTGAAGGGTGGTGGTGTGAAGAACTGGCCTAAGAACAGGATCGCCTTATCAAAAGGCGGATCTCTTTATACAAGAATGATATTATGGATGCCCATTGCCGACCAGACAGCTGGATTCATGTGTTATAAAAAAGAAGTGCTGGAAACCATCAACCTTGATGAAATTCATTTTGTAGGCTATGCCTTCCAGATAGAAATGAAATTTGCTGCATGGAAACTGGGCTTTACATTAAAAGAAGTGCCCATCAATTTTGAGGACCGGCAGTTTGGTGAATCAAAAATGAACCGCGGCATTGTTAAAGAAGGCATACTGGGCGTGCTCAAGCTCCGTTGGTATAGCTTCTTTACCAATTACAGGAGAAGAGTAAAAAATAAGCTTGATACAACAGCTTCAGTTGTAAAGTAACCGGAACAATGGGCTATTTATTTTTCCTTCTGTTTTTTCCCTTTCTTTGAGGAGAATGAAAAAGGCGCTGATACAACTGAATGCTGCAGTTTTTCTTTGGGGATTTACAGGCGTACTGGGAAGGGCCATTACCCTGGATTCCACCATGCTGGTGTGGTGGCGGTTGTTGATCACCATGATCTCGCTCTGGGTACTTTACCTCATCCAGGGAAAAGCAAAAAGGATTCCCTCGAGGTCAATATTAATGATCTCTTTCATCGGAACCATTCTGGCACTGCACTGGGTTTGCTTCTATGCCAGCATCAAACTGGCCAATGTAACCATTGCACTAACCTGTTTGTCTACAACTGCATTACTGGCTGCTTTGATAGAACCACTTATCCTTAAAAAAAGATTTGACCCGGCTGAAATATTTTTAGGCCTGTTTGCCATTGCCGGCATATTGATCATTTACAATACACATCTTGAATTCTCAACAGGCATTGTTGTTGGATTATTGTCAGCCCTGTTAACCGTAATAGTTTCCGTTCTTAATAAAAAGATCATTGACCAATACAAGCCCGAACACATTACACTGTACCAGCTGTCTGGTGGTTTTATTGGACTTACGCTTTTACTCCCATTATTCCAGTATGTATTTCCTGAGAACTGGACAACTCCAAATCTATTGGACTGGTTATGGCTGGTCATTCTCAGCTGGGTATGTACCATTTTTACTTTTTTTCTTTATATAAGAGCATTAAAAAAAGTATCCGCATTTACCGTAAACCTTGCCCTTACCCTTGAACCTATTTACGGGATCATCCTTGCTTTCATTATTTATAAGGAAAACCGCTTCCTCAATAACTGGTTCTATCTTGGCTTTGCCCTGATTGCTATTGCCGTATTGATCCATATGTGGAGGATCGTTAGGAACAGAACAGGGGAACAGCGAAACAGTAATACAGAAGAGCAGGTGAACAGAGGGACAGTGGAAGTTTAAGTTTGCATTACAATTTGCGAAGTAAAAATGAAACAGGGATCTGGTATTCTTGTTACACCACCCCCGACGGGAACTTTGAACTTTTGACTTTGAACTTTGAACTCCGGACTTTGAACTATACTCATAAATTCCTACACCCATTTCCCTTATATTCGGGGCACAAGCTACCAACGTATGAAATTTTTATTTTTCTCTTTTTCACTCATTATCTCATTTAACCTGCTTGCCCAGAAAAAACCACTTGACCACAGTGTTTACGATGGCTGGCAGAGCATTGGTGAACGAATGATCTCCAATAACGGTAAATGGATTGTTTATACGGTTACACCTCAGGAAGGAGATGCCGATCTGTTTGTGCGCTCAACTGATGGCAGTGATTATAAAAAACAATTCAGCCGCGGATATAATGCTGTAATAACTGAAGACAGCCGGTTTCTTGTTTTCAGGATAAAACCATTATATAAGGATGTACGGGAAGCAAGGATCAGGAAGAAAAAACCTGAAGACCTTCCAAAAGATTCGATTGCAGTTTTTGAATTGGGGAAAGATGAAATCATTAAAATGCCCAGGGTCAGATCTTATAAAACTCCAAAGAAAGGATCTGGATGGGTGGCTTATCTTAAAGAAAAAGAAGCCACAGCATCAAAACCTGCTTCCGGACCTACCCAAAAAACTGTAGACAGTTTAAAGCGGACAATTGATTCACTGGTGATGCTGGTTACCCGGATAAAAAATGAAAGTTCCGGAAGCCGTGATGAGTTGGACGCTGATGGTGACCCGGTTCCGGGCCTTCCTGCGGTGGAAGGAACCGACCTTATTCTGCGAAAACTGGGAGATGGAAAAGAACAGAAGTTTAAAAATGTGGTAGACTATTATTTCAATGATTATGGCCAAAAATTGCTGATGCGGGTTTCCAGATCAGCCAGGGATAGTGGTAGCGCTAATGCAGTAGTTGTATTTGACCTTGTGAAAATGAAGGCGGATACCCTGCTCAAAGGTGGTAATGATTTTAAAGGTTTTGCTTTAACTGAGGACGGCAGCAAGATCGCTTTTGTTGCGGAAAGGGATACTAATAGAAAGGCGGTTCAAAGGTTTTATGAACTTTACCTTTACAGGAACGGTGACGACAGTGCTGCTGTACTTGTAAGCAAGCATTCTGAAGGAATGCAGGTGGGCATGACCGTTAGTGAGCATTCTAATATTGATTTCAGCAAATCCGGCAACCGCCTGTTTTTTGGAACAGCACCCATCCAGCCGCCAAAGGATACTTCCTTAATTGATATTGACCTTGTAAAACTGGATATCTGGCATTATAAGGATGATTACCTGCAGACACAACAATTGGCAAGACTGAACAATGAACTGCGCAGAAATTATCTGGCCGTATATGATTTCAATGAAAAAGGAATGGTGCAGTTAGGCAGCGAGTCCATTCCAACCGTAATGCAAACAGGTGAAGGTGACGGTAATATTTTTATCGCTGTTACAGATACCGGCAGGAGGGTGGAATCACAATGGGCCGGGTCTACCAAAAAAGATGTTTATGCAATAAATGTAAATACCGGTGAAAAAATCCTGGTCAAAAAAAACCATGAAGGTGGAATCTATCCTTCTTCAACAGGTAAATATATTTTGCTTTATGATGATAAAGCCCGCCATTATTTTGTATGGGACGGAAAAAGTTTAAGCAATATCACTTCGAAAATTAAAGTTCCGCTTTATAACGAATTACATGATTCACCCGGTGATCCTAATCCGTATGGCATCATGGGTTGGCATGAAGGCGATTCCGCGGTGTATGTGTATGACAGGTATGATGTATGGAAACTGGATCCGTCCGGTAAAATATCGCCTAAAAATATTACATCACTGGGAAGAGCTTTAAAGCAAACTTTGAGATATGTCAGACTGAATGAAGAGGAAAGATTTTTTAAATCAAATCAACCCATGTATTTCAGGTTCCTGGATAATAAAACAAAAGAAACAGGGTTAAGGACGGACAGGCTCTCCGATAAGATGTTGCTGATGCTCATAACCAATGATGGAAAATATGTGCATGGTCAGCCATTGAAGGCAAAGGATGCCAGCATACTCATTTATACCAAAGAAAATTATTCCAGCTCCCCGGATCTGTATTTTCATACAGGGGTGCAGGTTACCGGAAACCATGAAAAATATAAAGTGGAAGTAAAAGAGCAAAAGCTGAGTTCCATTAATCCGCAACAAGCGGGATACAACTGGGGTACTGCCGAACTTTATAAATGGAAAACCTTTAATGGAAAACAATCTGAAGGCATACTGTACAAACCTGAAGATTTTGATTCCACAAAAAAATACCCCATGCTGATCTACTTCTATGAAAAATTAAGTGATGGCTTGTATAACTATACCGCACCGGCGCCTACGCCAAGCCGATTGAACATTCCTTTTTTTGTAAGCCGCGGTTATATTGTTTTTGCACCTGATATCAGCTATACAAAAGGGCGTCCTGCTAAAAGCGCTTACGATTATATTGTAAGCGGCGCCCAGGCTTTATCCAAAAAGAAATGGGTAGATAGCAAGAACATTGGCATACAGGGACAAAGCTGGGGAGGCATACAGGTGGCGCAGCTGATCACCATGACCAATATGTTCAAAGCCGCATGGGCCGGTGCGCCCGTTGCCAATATGTTCAGTGCCTATGGCGGCATCAGGTGGGAGAGTGGAAACAACAGGCAGTCGCAATATGAAATGGGTCAAAGCCGCATTGGGGCCACACCATGGGAAAGACCGGATCTGTATATAGAAAGCTCACCATTATTTCATTTGAAAAAAGTAAAAACGCCGCTGGTGATCATGGCCAATGATGCCGATGGTGCAGTGCCCTGGTACCAGGGCATTGAATTGTTCACCGCCATGCGCAGGTTAGGTAAACCGGTATGGATGCTGAACTATAATGGGGAGGCTCATAACCTTGTTGAAAGAAAAAACCGTAAGGACATTCAAATTCGGGAGCAGCAATATTTTGACTGGCTTCTAAAAGGCGAGAAAGCTCCAAGGTGGATCACTGAGGGAGTACCGGCTGTGAATAAAGGAAAGGATTGGGGATTTGAATTGGTGTACTGAACTACAACCCCCGGTATTTTATTTAAGTATATTTTTTAAAGCAAACTTCTATGAATACCGGGGGTCTGTTATTATATTGAGACGCATTTTAAAAAGTACCACATGAAAAAATTACTGCTTTTATCATTTTTGTTGCCGCTTTTATCATTTTCAGGCTTTGACTGGATCAATGTTGATATTGATGAGAGGTTTTCAGTTAAATTTCCATCTCAGCCTGTAGAACAGGAAATGCAGGGAAATCCTGTTTGGATATCGGATCTTAATGATGATTCAAGGTGTATGCTTATGGTTGTTGATTTCAGTAAAATGGGAATGGATTCATTGGCCTTATCTGAAGAAATGTCCAGAACCGCATCGTTTGCAGAATTCCGGGATGGTGTACTGG
>CBIHLW010000111.1:0-8187 GCA_966210755.1 uncultured bacterium | reverse complement strand
TTGATGGGAAAAAAATTAAAAGGCAGGTGGTCGGATGAAAAATTCCTCAAAAGGCTTTTCGTGATCGTGGTGCTCACCTTCATTCCTGTCATTCTATATATTGTAACAGGTAATCCGGTTGAACTGTTAAAACTTTCAGGCGCTATAGAAGCTGCGCATATACCGGTTGTTACAGGTCTCGTACTTTATCTGAACTGGAAAACCCTTCCCAAAGACCTGCAACCATCTACAGCTACCTGGATCATTACCATCATAGCAGGCTTATTTTTCGCGGCTTTTGCGATGGTATTCATTTTACAGGTGATGGGTGTGATCAGTTTATAAATTTTGATCGCTTTCCCAAACCATTGCAACCTTACCACGAGTACGCATGGCCTCAATGTATGTTATGGCTGCCGGGATTTCCTTATAGGAGAAAGTCTTTTCGATATGGGGCCTGACCTTTCCTTCCTGGATCAATAAAGCCAGCATATTCAGATCACTGGTGTTTGCCTCTGCGGTAAATTGGGCCAAAGGGAATTTGCTGACAGCCTTATTCAATAATACTGAGATCATATGTCCCATAGTAGTAAATCCAACCATAACACCACGTTGTCCCATACGCTTGAAGTCTTTATGTGAAAGATTTCCATTCACGTCAATTACAAGATCATATTTTCCATTGTGTTCATGAATGTTTTCTGTGTCGTATGCGATCACTTCGCGGGCACCTAAGGACCTTACAAAATCAACATTTTTACCGGAACAAACAGCGGTTACTTCAGCACCATAAGCTTTTGCAATCTGTACTGCAAAATGACCAACACCGCCTGAAGAACCATTGATCAGAACCTTTTCCCCTTTTTTAAGTTTACCATGGGTGACAATTGCCTGCAGGGCTGTAAGGCCTGCAACCGGCACACTTGCCATTTGCCGAAAATCAAAACCCTCAGGCATTAGAGCACAAACATTGGCAGGCACACAAGTCCATTCGGCAAATGCTCCACCATTTAGTGTTTCACCAAATACACGGTCACCGGCTTTGAATTGCGTTACATTCTTTCCAATGGCTTCTACAATCCCCGCAAAATCAGCTCCCGGAATTTTGTATTGATCACCGGGATTGAACAAACCAAATGTAAACCTTGCAAAAAAAGGCTCACCGCGAATGATATGCCAGTCGGCAGGATTGGCTGAATTAGCCCGGATCCTGTCCAGGATATGGTCATCTTTTATTACCGGTTTTGCTACTTCTTCAAACCGGAGTATTTCCGGTGCGCCATATTTAGTTCTGGTAAATGCTTTCATAATATTATTTTCTTTCAGAAATGTATTTGTTTTTAATTGCTTAATACTCCGGCTGTTCATGTTTTACTTCCATATGATTGGAGCTTTAACCATTTCCGGATTTTGTAAATCTTTAAAAGGCTTCTTCAACCAGTTCCATATTGACCATCATTCCCGCTGTTGTTCCCAGGGCCACAGCATTTGCCACAGTGCGCATACGGGAAGTATTATCACCACAGGCAAAAACACCCTGGACCGTTGTTTTTTGTAAGGCGTCAGTTCTTATGAACCCTTCATCCGTTATTTCACAGCCAAGCAGCCGGGGAACATCGGAATGCTGTACAAAAGGAAGGCGGGCATACAATGCTTCCAGTTCTGCTATAGAGCCGTCCTTGAAAACAATATTTTTGATTGACCCATTTTGCTGATCAAACAGTTCTATCTCCTTTTCAACAATATTGATATGATGCTTTAGCAGTTTTTCTCTTTGTTGCCCGGTGAGTAGTGATCTGCCATTCGTGTAAAGAGTAAGGTCATTTGTCCAGTTAGAAATCAGGGATGAAAATTCAAATCCCCTGTCCTCATTGGCAAGTATGCCGGTTTTCTTAAATCGCATTTCATAACCATGACAATATGGACAATGGAGCACCGATATACCCCAACATGCAGCAAAGCCTGGTATATCGGGCATTGTATCTTTAATGCCTGTTGCAAAAACCAGTTTTTTTGCTAAATAGGTTTCACCTGTTTGTACCTGTATTTCAAATCCATTTTGTTTTTTAGTTCCAGCTGAAACAGAAGCATCAAGAAATGAAACCGTATCATACCTGCTCACCTGCTGCTTTGCGATGGTGGCGATTTCACCCGGTGATCTACCGTCATTCGTCAAAAAGTTGTGCGAATGCGGTGTTTGTTTATTGCAGGCATTTCCATTATCAATGATCAAAACCTTTCTCAAGGCCCTGCCCAATGCCATGCCGGCAGCCAGCCCCGAATAACTGCCGCCAACAATTATAACTTCGTAATGTTTATCTGATCTCATTGTTTTTATTCAGGCTTTGATTTAAAAAGATGAAGGCCATTCTGCATGTAACCATTTACAACTGAAATACAGTTCCATGCTGGTATCCTGCTTGGTTTCCGGAATCATAGGTTATTTTGACCGGCCTTTTTTTGTTATGCCACGAATAAAGAAATCCACCAGGGGCACGCCTATAAACATCATCCATGGCACCAGGGTAATGGTAAGAATGAATGTACGCTGATAAAGTGCCAGGGAAGATAATTGATGTCCGAAAAGAAAAAGAAACAATGTAATAGATGGGTAGATCACCATCCAGATCTTGAGAGACATAAAGAGTCTTGCATTTACTTTCATGCTGATAGGTTTTTTAATTATTTAATTCATCACAAAAGTAGAATTGAGTGCAGGGGCCATGGTAGGATATTCATCAATTTAGGCAGGATTTATTTGAAATTCTTCCGGAACGCTTCCGGTGAATGGCCTGTATGTTTTTTAAAGAACCTGATAAAATAGGAAACATCCTCATAACCTAAATGATCCCCTATATCCTTTATCTGACCGGATGTGGCAAGTAAATATCTTTTAGCCTCCAGAATAATTTGTTCGTTAATAAGATCCGAAACGGTTTTACCAACTGTGCGCTTTGTTATGGCATTCAGCTGGTATGAGGACAAACTTAGCAAACCGGCATATTGGGTAACATTTTTCATATGTGCAATATTGGCTTCCAGTAACCCGATAAACTCCTCATAACGGTCCTGGGTATAGCCAATATTTGCCTGTGCATTGGTTTGAGGATCCAGGCTTTGCCGGATATATTCTATAAAGAAAAGGTCAAGGTTTGCTTTTATAGCTTCGATATAACCTTCGCGCTTTGTAGTAAATTCTTCGAATACATTGGATAAGGTGGAATGCATTTTTAAAAAACCTTCAGATTCCGTTTTACAATAATTCCTGCCTGAAGCTTTTTTCCATCTTTTGTCCGTAATGGTATTTTTCGCCTGATAAAAGAAAAGATCAAACTCCATCAAAAAACCTGTGCTCTCTGCATTCAGTTCCAGTCTGTGCACCTGGCCCGGACGAAGGATAAACACAGAATGATCCTGTATCTCATATTTTATGAAGTCTATTTCATGAAAACCTTTTCCTTTATGCAGCGCAAGCACAAAAAAGAAATCGTGTTTATGAAGGTCGTGAACCAGGTCGTTTCCATTCAACACCTGTTTAAGATCGCGGATACTGAACCGGCCGACATTAAGCGTTTGGACAATCTTTCTGACCGGTATGGTTTTCATCAATGAAGTTTGTTCAGGTGAACCAGACCCTGCAATTTACCTGTTAATATTTCAACGGCAAACTATAATAGAAACCACTCAACCGGAATGGCTGTACCTATATAATTACCTCATGGTTTGTATTGTGGTGGCTCACTGATCAGGTAGTTTGAAAGATCATAAGTACATGCTCCTTACCGCAACAAAAGGAATAGCCGAACTTTATATAGATAGAAAGTAATTTCTAACCTTTAATCTTTAAGCTATGGCACATAACCAAATGTATCAGTCATGCATAGACGCCTGCCTGCGTTGCGCCTCAATTTGTAACCATTGCGCATCCGCCTGTTTACAGGAAGAAGATGTGAAAATGATGGCCCGTTGTATTCAACTCGATATGGAGTGTGCGGCAATTTGTTATGCGGCAGCCCAGGTAATGAGCATGAACGGACAGTATGCCGAAGAATTATGCCGGGTATGTGCAGATATTTGTTTTGCCTGCGGTGAAGAATGTGAAAGACATTCAAAAATGGAACACTGCAGGGAGTGCGCGGAAGCCTGCCGGCAGTGTGCAGAAGAATGCAGGAAAATGGCAAATGCTACGGTTTGATAACAATGAGGCTGTCGCAAATCCAGCGATGGCCTCTTTTTGAATTCAACATAAAGCAATCATTTTTGCCTGGTTACAGGGTAAAAGTGATGATTTTATGCTGATAACTTAACCATGTAGTTTATCAATAATACAAAGGCAATCCGCTCACTCCCACAAAAAGATTGTTGAATCCTTTTTTACAGGGAACCTTTGTTGAAATTGTGTATTTAAAATCACCGGGAATAAATTCACTAAGGATATAGAATCATAAAACCCGGAATAGTTACCGGAAGGGAGATGAACTGCGCAGAGGTTATTAAAATAATACTGTCTTGCATCCGGTTCCTGAAAATAACGGAAGCCATGGTCACCTGCCAGCATAAGGACTGGCGGTGCTGCTGATAATTTAAGAATACTGTCACACATTTCAATGATCCTGCTATTGCAATACTGCAGGTATTCTACATAATTCCTTTTGCTATATTGCTTTCCTTCAACCAGACTATCCAATGGAAGCGGCGAGCCTTTTGAATTAAAATAATAAGGATAGTGCGGCATCATGAGATGCGTATATACAAACTTTGACCTTTCCTTTGTTTTTGCAGCATTCAGAGTGATACTGATGAATTCATTATTGTTGTGAAGATGAGAGTAAGTAATTCGTTTTTGCAGGAACCTGCTGTGCCAAATACCGGTATTGATATTAAAAAGAATATCCTTCCACACCCTACTCAGGAAAGTTTGGGAAGTGATGAGTTTTGTTCCCGTGGATATGAAATCATCCGAATGAATGGCCTGCCGGTCCTTGAGATCAAAAATTGAATAATTGTGAATCTCATAATTGTTTTGATCCAAAAACCCGATCACACTGTTTTCCCTGATCATGCTGTACGCATAATTTAAATTGCCCGGCCCCTTTGTTTTCATATTAAGGTCCAGGTAGGTCATATTGAGCATGGACGCCAATGAAAATGGCGTGTAGTTGTAATTGGAAAAACTATTGGCTGCAACGTAAAAGCCTTTACGGCGTAGTTCATTTTCGAAACTGGAATTATCGAAACCGAATTTTTTTCTGAGGGCGGTATTACCCGAGTACCCATCCAGGATAATAAGATAGATATCGGGCCTGGAGCAGGTATCGCAGGCAGATCCCGTTAAAAGGGCATTGCTCTTTAAGGGAACGGGTTCAATTAAGATCCAGGATAACCGCACAACATCCATTACCAATAGCAATAGAAAAAGAACATTCAGGTAAACTATTGATTTATGAAAAGGGGCTTTTTTATTTTTTACCCAAACGATCATCAAAAAGATCAGGATAAAGCAAAGAGGCAGGATGAAAAGGTATCTAACAAAGAATGTCCCCTCAAAATGCTTTTCCAGGAGGTCCTGGATGTTACCGAAAAAAAAATTAAAGGCCAGAAAAACAAAAGCAACCATAGCGGCCTTTTGAAAATCTTTAAAGAACCAAAAAATAATACCCATTATCAAAGTGCCGGCCGCCAGGTAAACGAGCACCAGAAAGAAAGCATTTTTCAGTGGAACAGAGGGATAATGTTCAACAAAGCCATGGAATACAAAGAACAGGGGAAGCAGGAAAAGAAACAGGGGATATTTTCTGAAAAAATTCATAAGCAGAAGAATAACCAGTTCTAAGGTAATTCATACTGAAAGAAATAAGAGCGGGAGGGTGAGCAATTCAATCATTCGATCCGCACCCTGTGGGATATTCTATAGATAAAAAATGCAAAAGGTAAAATGTAAAAAAGAGAGCGAGGCTAATCGATCACTTTTTTCGCTCACGCTCTTTTTTTGTAGCCTTAGGTAGAGAGAGTTCGACCTTAAATGAAAAATCCGCCTTCGCTAAAGCTTCGGCGGACACAGTAGCCTCGACAGGAATCGAACCTGTATCTAAAGTTTAGGAAACTTCTATTCTATCCATTGAACTACGAGGCCAAATTAGGTGCGGAGAAAGAGAAAGGGTGCGGCGCACTCTGCTTTCTTTCTCCACTCTATTTTCCCGGGGCTGCAATATTAAAGCCTTTTTGATAAATGAAACCCTTAAAATAATAAATGGAAATAAAGCTCCGGCAGTGAAGAATTTGCCGTGCAGTCTCAAAGCCCCCAGCTTGCAGGTCAAAACTCACAACTCCCAGCTCAAAGCTCACAGCTCATTGCTATATTTGCACCCCCTAAGCACTCAATATGAAATTTTACAACTGGTTAATTAAATACCGATTATATATAGGTCTGGTCCTGATCCTGGCAGGTGTGGCGCTCAATCTCACCATTAGTGGGTTCTGGCCTGTATTTCCACTTTACCTTGTGGGACTGATATTGATAGCAGGGCATTTCTTTTTTGGCCCGCTCCGCCTGATCCAGGAACACATGGAAAGCGGAAATATGGAAGAAGCGGAAAAGATCGTGAACTCCATCAAATATCCAAACCTGCTTTATAAACCCATCCGCTCCGTTTATTATACCCTGAAAGGGAACATGGCGATGATGAAACAGGACTTTGATTCTGCAGAAAAAAATATGAAAAAAGGCCTTGACCTGGGTATGCCTATGAAGGAAGCAGAAGGCGCGAGCATGCTTCAAATGGGTATGCTGGCCATGCAAAAGAATGACCTGCGCCAGGCTGAAAGCTATATCCGTCAGGCTTTGCGTAAAGGTTTACCCGACAAGGAAAACCAGGCAGCTGCCTATCTGCAGATGTGCAGCCTGATGATGAATAAAAGAGAGTTCCGCGCCGCCAAAGATTTTTTCAGAAAAGCAAAGGCCCTCAGGCCCACAACCCCTCAGATAGTTGACCAGATCAAACAGATCGAGAAATATATTTCGAGGATACCAGGGTGAGGAACAGATGAACAGGGAGCAAGGATTTTTGAATGTTGAATGCTGACCTTTCAATTCGTCAGGACATGAATTGGACTCCTAAATCCTTACCACTTCCACCACTGAATCCAGATTGAGGGGTCCGTAAATATGCGGGAATTCTTCATTGATGGACGGGGCCAGGTCAAATTGCAAGGGCGACCGGAGTTGAGCCGTATCAATAACAAGCTTCAATAAATTCTCCCTTCCGCTGAAATATCTTTCCAATACGCCCTCTACCTGATGATCCTGACTACAATGTATAAATCCTTCAGATTGAAGTGAAGGATCTGTATAAAATCCCTGTTCCAGTGCATTTTCCCATTGATTTACTGAAGTGATGTGATAAATAATTGCCATGAGATGCAGATCGATTTTAATTGTAAAGACCAGGCGCTTGCATATGTAATGGGACAAAAGTTAAGCTTGCAATTAATAGTTTCGGCCTGTAGAACAAACTTAGATCATAATCCACAGAAGAAAATTATGTTCCTATATTTATCCCTGCTTACGATGAAAAACAAAACTTTACTCTTTCTTATTTTTTTGCAATTGATCGCAACATTCAGCTTGAATGCACAGAACAGCAGGATACAGGTTCCGCAATTCATAGCCCGCTCTTACCTTAACCTCAATATTGGACATATCAGCACGCCTCTATCGGCAAAACAACTGGAGAATGGCTATCAGGCAGAATCTATCGAAAGCTCACATTTGGGTATACGGCTGGTTTTTCTTGGATACCGGTTCAATGAACATCTTTCCGGGCAGGTGAGTTACTGGAAACCTGTAAGCTATACCCTGTACAAAAACATTAATGGAGATGGAAAAGCACATTCAGTATGGATCCATCAGGGTACCCTCACCCTGAAATCACAGATACCTGTTGGAAAAAAACTTTCCCTGTATGGTGAAGCCGGCTTTGGCATAGTAACGAGAAAAGGTTTTAAGATAGACAATGCAGATGTTGTTAAAAGTTCTTCCGATGCTAACCTGGTTACTGGTGCAGGACTGGAATACCATATCAGCAAAAACTGGGACCTCATTGCCGGAACAACCTATTCACCCGGAATAAAAAAAACCAATCAACCACATACCATTTTCCATTCGGCCGGAATAAAATATAATCTTCATCCCCTTACACCAGATAAACT
>CBIHLW010000110.1:0-8199 GCA_966210755.1 uncultured bacterium | reverse complement strand
CACTCCACCCAGACTTTCAGCCAGAGCGAATACATTGGTTGAAGACAATAATTTTTTTGCAGTATCTACACTATCATCCTTTAAAGTAAAGCTCATCATGCCGCCGAAGCCACGCATTTGCTTTTTTGCAATGGCATAGTTAGGATGATCTTCAAAACCACACCAGTAAACTTTTCCAACCTTTGGATGATTGCGAAGGAAATGAGCTATTTTCTCTCCGTTCTCACAATGCCGCTGCATGCGCACATGCAGTGTTTTGATACCACGTAAAACAAGAAAGCAATCCATAGGACCTGGAACGGCACCGCACGATTTCTGGATAAAATATAATTTTTCCCTTAGTTCTTTATCATTCATAACCAGGCATCCCTGGATCACATCGCTATGCCCACCGAGATATTTTGTAACAGAGTGCATTACTATATCGGCGCCAAGGTCAAGCGGATTTTGTAAATAAGGAGAAGCAAAGGTATTGTCAACACAAAGAAGCACGTTGTGCTTTTTGGCAATAACGGCAATTGCCTCAATGTCACAGATATTCATCAATGGATTGGTTGGCGTTTCCGTCCATATGAGCTTTGTATTTGAATTGATGTAAGAGGTGATATTGTCGGCATCCTGCATATTCACGTAATGGAATTTAATTCCAAACCTTTCGAACACTTTTGAAAAAAGCCTGTAAGAACCGCCATACATATCGTTGGTAGCAATCACTTCATCACCGGGATTCAACAATTTTATTACGGCATCTGTTGCCGCCACACCACTGCTGAAAGCAAGTCCATATTTACCATTCTCTATAACGGCAAATGCTGACTCCAATACAGTTCTTGTTGGATTCTGGCTTCGTGCATATTCATAACCTTTATGCTGGGCGGGTGCCTCCTGTACATAGGTCGAAGTCTGATAGATGGGCGTCATTATAGCTCCGGTTGTAGGATCTGGTTCCACTCCTGCATGTATAAATTTTGTTCCTGGCTTCATAATTAGAATTTAAGTAAGCAAAGATGAAGAATACATTTCAATAAGTTTCTGAAAGGTGTTTTAATTGCCACTATTCCACATTAACAACATATTAAATTCAGAAAAACAATATTGGCATAGCAGTTCATAACCATTAGCATCCATTCATCCTTTAAATTTTCCTCTTTGTTTCAATATGATGCAAAACTGACCCAATGAAAAGCAAATGTTAATGCCTGTGGTGTAAAACAAATCCAAACGACATTATTTACGAATACATTCGTATGGTTAACGATTCGAGAAAACCTTTAAAACCACAATTATGAAAAAGTTCTTTTTAGCAGCGTTCGCCCTGGTTTCCAGTTTAGCTGTATTTGCCTTTGATCCGGTAGTAGATGAAAAAGTATTGGAAGCGTTCAATAAAACATTTCAATCGGCCGAAGATGTAAGCTGGTCTGTACTGGGTGATAATTACCAGGTAAAATTTACCCAGAACGAAATTGCTTCAAAAGTATATTATGACAGGGAGGGTCATATCCTCAAAACCTACCGCTACTATAATGAAGAAAGCCTTCCATTACTTGTAATGACAAAAGTAAAATCAAAATACACCAGTAAAAAGATCTTTGGTGTAACAGAGGTTTCTTCAGACAATGGAACTTACTATTATATAATGCTGGAAGATAAAACACATTGGATGGAAGTGAGGGTTGATAGCTATGGTTCGATCAGGGTTGAGAAAAAATTCAAAAAAGCCTGACTCAGAACAGAAATGAAGATGACCAGTATTTCCAATCCACCCCTTCAGCCGCATATGCTGTGTGCGGCTGTATTTTTTTTAATACCGACTTGTCAAGTATCCCATGATTAACCAGTTTTTCTTTCCCTTTTCTTATTGATTCCTGCACCAGTTTGTTATTCATCCATAATTCCTGGGGTGGTTCAAAGCCGATCTTATCTTTTCTCCATGCAATGGATGCAGGTAACATCTTTTCCGCTGATCTTCTCAATAACCACTTGGTCCACCCATGTTTTATTTTAAAACCCGGTGGCAGGGTAAAAAGAAACTCTACCAGATGATGATCAAGATAAGGGAGCCTTACTTCGGTAGCATGGGCCATACTGTTGCGGTCCGCCAGCCGCAGCAATTCTTCAAGTCCGTACACAAAACTATTGAAATATAATGCTCCGTTCAGATCAAACCTGGTTGGAGTTGAATAGTAGAGCTCTCGTTTGTGTGCAAAGGCAAAGTCACGGTTTAAACCGGGATGATTAAAAGCTGCTTTGGATTTTGCCGACTGGAGAATACCTGCACTGAATTCAGGAAGTAAAGCAGCCAGCTTATTTTTCAACCCGAAACCTTCATGAACACCAAGGTCACGTGCAGCCCTGATCTCTCCTGATTTGCCAAGTTGTTTGTTCCTGAATAACTCCTGCCAATACCATTTATAGTATTTGGCATATCCGCCAAGCACTTCATCTGCCCCCTGTCCATCCAGTAAAACTGTAACACCATTTTTCTTTGCAGCCTCATACACTTTATACTGGGCAAGTACACTCGCCGAACTGAATGGTTCTTCCTGAAACTGCATTACCTCTTCCATTAAATCAGCCACAGAGGCTTCCTCTATTTCCACAACAATGTGATCGAGTTCAAATTGTTTCGCCACGGCTGAAGCGTACTGCAATTCATTTTTTTCAAATCCACTGAAAGCTGCGGTAAAACATTTATGGCTGTACTGATTGGCTGATTGCTGATCGCAAAACGCTACAATAGCAGAACTATCAAGCCCACCGCTCAAGCTGGTGCCAACAGGAACATCACTTATTAGTTTTTTCCGGACCGATGAATTCAATAAGCCATCAAATATTTCAACGGCTTCTTCTTCTTTGATACGATGATCCAATTCCGGATACACCTGCCAGTATTTTTCAACCTGCAATTCATGTGTTTGCACATTATACAATGCAAAACTGGCAGCAGGAAGCTTGCTGATATTCATGTAGAATGTTTCTTCCGGCTGCGATGGATTTGAAGAATAACCAATGGTCAGAAAATTGTACAACATGCTTTGGTTTACTTCTTTTGGTAAACCAAAACTCCATAATGTTTTCATTTCAGAGCCAAATGCAAATTGTTCATCGTCGTAAAAAAAATACAAGGGCTTTTCTCCAAACCTGTCTCTGGCAACAAATAAGATTTTTTCCTTTTCATCCCAAATGGCAAAGGCAAACATTCCTTCAAAATGCCGGATACATTCAACGCCCCATTCAGCATAGGCCGCAACAATAACCTCAGTATCGGAATTGGAAAAAAAACGATATCCCTTGTCCCCTAATTCCTTTTTTATACCGGAAAAATTATAGATCTCCCCATTATGAACAATGGTATACCGGTCAGCAACATGCATGGGTTGCGCAGCTGCAGGAGTAAGATCAATTACCGACAATCTGTTATGGCCAAGTGCGATTGATCTTTCTTCATTCAGCCAAATATGATGGGCATCCGGCCCACGGTGCTTCAGGCAGGATGTTCCCGCTGAAATCCTTTGTTGCGATATCAGCCCACTATTTTTACTGGCTATGCCGGCAATACCACACATGCATTATGGCTCCCTGAATTGAATTGGTAAACGGGCTTCCAGGCTATCCCACGCAATTATTAGATCCGCTCCTGTGTTTGAATTGCGGAAAATCATGGAAAAGAACTCAACCGACTGATCCTTTTTTTGCACCGGGATGGTAAACCTGTGCACGTCTTTTGTGCTGTCCAGGTTCAATCCCCAGCTGTTCAGATTTGTATTCAAAACAATATTCCACTCTTTTTCATGAGGTATACTGTAGATAATATATCGCCCTTTAGCAATATTTTTTCCCAGTATCTGAACAGGCTGAAAGAATTCGATCTCGGTAGCTTCATTCGCGCCCAACCGCCATGGTTCACCATATTTAATAAGATTGCCAAATATGGTTCTTCCCTGTTTATGAGGACGGCTATAAATAACTCTTGCAACCGGCATATTTTTTTTCACGAGCAATTTGGGATAATCAGCAGGCAAATAGCTCATGTCCATGGGTGACACATCAACCTCTACATAGGGATTGCGGGCATGCGCAACCGGCTTATTACTGTCCGTAAGTATTTTCGGCCTTGGAGATGAGGGGCCCGTAGTTTCCGCTTTGTCATTACAGGCAAATCCAACAAGTAATAATAATCCCCAGATATATTTCATGGCGAAAAAATAAGGAATTTAAAGGAAAGAAGGCCATTGGTCATCATCACAAAGCCTGAAACTCAATTCAAACAACAGTTGTTTTTCTCTTTCATTTTTCTTCTGTTTTCATTAGTGCGTTATTCTTCCATCTGGCTTACCCAGTGGTGTCCGTCCTTTGCTATCAATGCCTCTGCATCTTCAGGTCCCCAGGTTCCTGGTTCATAATTCGGAAACCCAACGGGCTGGCGTGTTTGCCAGGATTGTTGTATGGGTTGAATTACTCTCCATGCCGCTTCAATCTGGTCGGCACGCATGAATAGGGTTGGATTCCCTTCAATTACATCCTCAAGCAGGGTTTCATAAGCTTCAGGATGATCATCGCCATAAGCATCTGCATAACTAAAGATCATGTCAACAGGTTGAAGGGTCATATGCGGGCCAGGTATCTTTGTCTGGAACCGGAGCCTGATATCCATCTGTGGCTGTATGCTGATGGTTAAATTATTTGACCTCCAGGTGTGAGCTGATTCAGCAGGAAATGCATAGTGCGGCGCCTCCTTGAATTTAATGGTGATCAGTGTGGATTTTGATGCCATTGCTTTTCCTGTTCTTACATAAAAGGGAACATCCTTCCACCTCCAGTTGTCAACAAAAAATTTTACGGCAGCAAAAGTTTCGATGTTTGACTGGGGTGATACATTCTTTTCCTCCCTGTACGATTTCATTTCCTTACCCTTCATCCAGCCTTTCCCATACTGACCTCGAACGGCATTTTCATGCACATGATCTATATCCAGTTTCCTTATTGCATTCAGAACATCCAGTTTTTTATTCCTGATCTCATCAGCCTCAAATGATACAGGAGCTTCCATAGCCACCATGCACAATAATTGAAGGATGTGATTTTGCACCATATCTTTTAACGCACCCGACTTTTCATAATAGCCTCCTCTCTCTTCCACACCAATACTTTCAGAAGCTGTGATCTGCACATGATCAATATAATGACTGTTCCATATGGGCTCGAACAGTGCATTGGCAAATCTTAGTGCAAGTATATTCTGAACAGTTTCTTTTCCCAGGTAATGATCAATACGGTAGATCTGGCTTTCTTTGAATAATTGTCCGAGCCTTACATTTAGTTCGGTGGCGCTTTGAAGATCGTGTCCGAAAGGTTTTTCAAAAACCATTCGCGATCTGGATGCATTATTAGTGAGTTTAGCATGATGAAGCTTTTCGGCTATAACAGGCGCGAGTTGTGGCGCCACGGACATATAAAAAATAACCGTTGCCCTGGTTTTCCAGCTTTCTTCCTGTTTTTTTATTCTTGCAGCAAGTGAACGGTAGGTTCTGTCGCTTTCAAGATCGGCCTTTACATATTCTATCCTTGAAGAAAAGGCTTTCCATCCTTCGGTAATTCTTTCTTTTCTTCTGGAATGTTCAACCAGGCCTTTCCTGATATACTTCCTGTAATCAGTGTTGGTATATTCAGTCCTTGCCAGTCCAATGATAAGGAATTCCGGAGGCAGGTAATTATCCAGGTATAAATTATAGAGTGCAGGTAATAATTTACGATAGGCAAGGTCGCCACTGCCGCCGAATATCACAATGATAGCTGGTTGTGTGTTCATGGTTTTTCATTTGTGCCAACAGTCCATTCAGTATGGAAAACCCCTTCCCTGTCTGTACGTCTGTAAGTATGTGCTCCAAAATAATCCCTTTGCGCCTGCACAAGGTTAATGGGCATTTTTTCGCTGAGGAATGCATCATAATACGCAAGTGCGCTTCCAATGCAGGCCATTGGTATGCGGGCCTGCACGCCAAGGCTCAGTAACCGTCTGCAGGCCTGTTCGCGGTTCTTCATCATATTTGCAAATGCCTTATCAAGTAACACATTTTCAAGAGTGCGATCTTTATTAAAGGCATTTTCAAAATTACCCAGGAGTGCTGAACGGATGATGCAACCGGCTTTCCATACATCAATAACGGAAGGCAGTGATATATCCATGTTATGAACCTTTGATGCCATGGCCAGCATATTCAATCCCTGTACGTAGGCAATAGCAAAACAAAATGTAAGGCCATTTTCAATTTCAGCGAGAACTTGTTCATCAATCCGGGTGGTTCCAATCTCAGGTTTGTACAGGCCCGCTGCCTTTACCCGCTGTTGTTTGTATACTGAAAGGTCACGCATGCAAACCGCCATATCAATAGAGGGAACAGCAACAGGCAGGTCCATGGCTTCCTGTGAGGTCCATTTCCCCGTTCCTTTTGACCCGGCCTGGTCAAGTATCTTATCGATCAGAAAATCGTGCGGATCATCTGTTTCGTTGTCGAGTGTATTAAATACTTCTGCGGTAACCTGTATCAAAAATGACTGCAATTGACCTTCATTCCATCTGTCAAAAACATCGTGCAGTGCTTCATTTGAAAATTTTCCGCTCCTGTGCAACAGGTCATACACCTCACTTATCATTTGCATCATAGCGTACTCAATTCCATTGTGCACCATTTTTACATAGTGACCGGCTGCATTATTTCCCATATATGCCACACAGGGTTTGCCATCGGCTTTGGCTGCAATAGATTCCAGAACAGGTTGCAGGTATTGCCAAGCTGAACGGTCGCCACCGGGCATCATGCTTGGACCAAGTCTTGCTCCCATCTCTCCTCCGGAAACACCCATGCCAAAAAAATGAATTCCTTTATCCTGCAGGTAATTAATGCGTTTAATGGTATCCTTAAAATAGGAATTCCCGCCATCAATAAGAATATCATCTTTTTCGAGATAAGGCAGGATGTTCTCAATTACATTATCCACCGGTTTGCCCGCAGGCACAAGCACCATGATCTTTCTAGGCGTTTTTAATGCCGCTACCATTTCTTCCACTTTTGTGGTGCCTTTTACTTTTGTGCCCGGTTCTGCAGCGGCTTCCAGCTTATCGGCTCTTTCCTGTTTCAGGTCAAAACCAATAACGGCATATCCATGATCGGCCATATTAAGCAAAAGGTTGCTACCCATTACTCCAATTCCAATCATCCCGAAATCAAAATTTCCTTTCATGGTCATTGTTTTTTTATTCCTTCCTTCACGGGGTGGGTGGCCGGCATTTTTTCACCATTATGACAGGTGTAGCAGGTGATCATTAACTGTGTGCTGAGGTTTCTTTTTGCACCCGTGTAATCAAAATATTTATCATTGATGGCATAGGTCATTTCAAGCATATCTCTTGCTATCAGCTTATGCTTGTTATCATCTGAAGCAAAATCCATGTCGGTTTTTTCCTTGTTCTCCACATGGCAGAAGTCGCAACCCACATTCAACGAAACCGAGAAATGGTCCATCACACTGTCCAGTTGTTTCTTTGTAATGTCTTTGGGCAGGATCTTCAGGTTTTTAAAGGGGTCTTCTTTCCTGGAAAATGCAAGTGAAACAATAATCATGCAGAACAGGATCATAATAACCAGAAAAGAACGTGTCATATTCGTTAAAATTTTCTTTGAATTTAGACAAATTTCCGCCCATGGCAGTTCTTCATCAATTACCAACGCTATGATATGTATTTTTGCGGTATTAAAATCAATACATGTCGGTACTGGTAAAAGAGTTCAATGATTACAGGGAGAAAATGAATGAAGTGATCCTTAGTAAGAATAATCTGGTAATGAAAAGACTCTGGAATCTTGATACTAACACTTATGAAGAGGGAGCGCTTGACTCAAGAACAAAGGAAATGCTGGGACTGGTGGCCAGCATGGTTTTAAGATGTGATGACTGTATCAAATACCACCTCGGCAAATGTTATGAATCAGGCATTTCTACTGAAGAAGTTTATGAAATTTTTGCTGTGGCCAATATTGTAGGAGGAACCATTGTGATACCTCATACAAGAAGAGCAGCCGAATATTGGGAAGCGCTGACGAATCATGAACAATCAAAGTAAATTCCTGGATTCTTTCAGTACCTGTTGAATTAAAAAATTGAATTCATTAACTTAGGCTTGACAGCTCATCTTTTGTT
>CBIHLW010000109.1:0-8202 GCA_966210755.1 uncultured bacterium | reverse complement strand
CCTCACTTCACTAGGCCTGGATCAGATATTTACAAAAAATAACGACTGCAATCCGCCATTTCAAAGGTTTATGGCTAAATCACGTTCTTCATCATCATTCAGTTCTGCCCTGCAGGATTTCATTGCCCCTCAGCAGATCCTGAATTTATCTTCCATTCAGTCATCTATCATGCAACCGTCGCCTCTGACCTGTAACGACACAACAGTTGTTTTAAGCCCTGTTGAATATATAGAAGGAGCCAACTATAGCTGGTCTACTTCAGATGGAAATATAGTCAGCGGCGCCAATACCGCTTTTCCTGTTGTAGATGCTGCAGGCACCTACACGCTCACAGCTTCATTATTTGCAGGCTGTTTTTCTTCCAGTTCATCAATTACTGTGGCAGGTGACCAATATAAACCAGTTGCTTCAGCCACATATCTTGGTGCTATTACAGATAACCCTCAGGATTCAGTAACATTATTAGGAGGTGATACCGCAGCCAGCAATTATAGTACACCATTTGGATACTCAATGGGTTTAACCTGGAACTGGTCGGGACCAAATGGTTTTACAGCTGACATTCAGAATCCAAAAACAGATTCTGCAGGGTATTACCAGTTAATAGTAACAGAGATCAGGAATGGCTGTACAGATACGGCAACCGTCAAGGTATGGGGATTTGGACAAGTAGCATTGCCTGTACAATTCAACCATTTTGATTTGAATCGTGATTCAGCAGGGAAGGTGGGACTTATATGGACAGTTGCTTCTTTGTTTGATGCCAGTCATTTTATTGTGGAGAAAAGTTTTAATGGAAGAGATTTTTTCCAAACCGCTGTCCTACTAATAACAAACGATCAAATAAGGTCCTTTTCTTACTATGAAAAGTATCAGCAAACCGAAGTTTATTATCGTATAAGATCCGTAACCAGCCAGGGCACAGTAAGTTTTAGCAACACAAAAAAATTAGATGCTCCATCTGAACCACCCAACAGGATGCTTTTAATGTTTGATGGTAGCCGGTTTGTTATTCAATATCGGTCTGATGATGAAGAAGAAATAACACTGGAAGTGGTTAATGGAATAGGTCAGATGGTTTACAGCACCAGGTACAGGACTTTCAAAGGAATGAACCATATTCCGGTTTCAAAATATACATTCAACAACAAAGGCCTGTATATATTTCGAATCAGTAATAACCGGAGAAAGATATATACCCGGACAATTAGTAATGTTCGTTAATAAGGATTTTCAGGGTGCTTTCAATATTTGTATCATGACTGGCCTGTATCCGGAAAATAATGTCTAAAAAAAATATTGATTCCTTAGCCGGTAACCAGGCGCGATCAATAAGAACATTTTTGATTTTCTGTTATGCTGAATTTATTTTCTCAGGCAGAAAATGTGCATGTCATTTTCATGCCGGTAGCTAACGCTGAGCTGGTGAGTGTCGGCTATCTTCTTGATGATGGCCAGTCCTAATCCATTTGAATCACTCCTGGTTACGGAAGCTGATTTAAATCTTCTGAAAACGTTATCCGGATCAATTCCGGTGAGGTGGCTGGTATTGCTGATACAATAAGTATGCTGGTCCGATGTGATGATTAATTTCCCATAATCCCGGTTATACTTTATTGCGTTTCCAATAAGATTACTAATAAGCGAATCGGCCAGAAAAGGATGGATCAGGCACTCAAATTCTTCCCTGATATTTGTTTCAACGATTATTTTTTTATGCCTTATCATTTCATCAAACAAATTCAGGTATTTCCTGGTGGTATCAGCCAGGTTTATGGGTACCGATGCATCGTATTGATTATTGTCTATTTTGGCCAGCAGTAAAAGGGACTGGTTTAATTTACTTAAACGGTTAAGTGCAGCCGAAGCCTGCACTACAGCTTCGGTATGTGAGGCGTCAAGATGTGCATCCTGTAATAATAATTCCAGCTTAGTATGTGCAACGGCCAGCGGCGTCTGCATTTCATGTGCTGCATCTTCAGTAAACTCTTTCATGTTTATATAATCTTTCTGGATCTTATCCGTCATGCTGTTCAGCGAAGCATTGAGTTCATTGAATTCCCTGATACCTGATGGCTCAAAATGTATATCTGCCATTTTCTGTAATTCAATATTCCTGATCTTTTGAAGAGAGGTACGGAATGGTTTCCATAATCTTTTACTGATCACATAATTGAATATCAGGGTGGCCAGCAACAAACCTGCAAATACCAGTAACATGCTGGTGGCAATATTGGTAATGAGCGCCAGTTTTTGTTCCTGAGATTTACGGATAAGGATCTGGTAGTGTATGCCATTGATATTAACCACATGTTCAAGCTGACGGAATGGAACCTGTACATTTTCATTGGCCTTTGTTCCATATAAGGTGGATATCCTTGGGTACCTGCTGGTTTCTTTATCAACCGGGTAAATTAAAAGATCAGGCGAACGCAAAATGAAATTACTGCCATTGGAGGTAGCTGCTTTCAGGTACTGAACCCATTGCACTTCTTCATATAATAATTCCTGGTCGGCTCTTTCATTGATCTGCTTATTGAAATGATCAAACATAAAATAGCCCGCTATTGCCAGAAGAGGAATAATGGCCACCAGGAAGTACAATGTGGTTTTCGTCAGTAATTTCATGAATAAGATTTTATTTCAAAGTGATCCATAAAATGTTCGTCAGGTATCTGTGAATTTATATCCTACACCATGCATGGTCTTAATGTAATCTCCGGCTCCTGCATCAAGCAGCTTTTTGCGTAGATTTTTGATATGCGTATAAATAAAATCATAACTGTTCATCTGTTCATACTCATCTCCCCAGATATGCGATGCAATAGCAGCTTTTGTCAGCACCCTGCGCTGGTTGGCTATAAAATATTCGAGGAGATGATATTCCTTATCCGTGAGGTCAACCGCTTTTTTTTCCACAAGCACTCTTTGCTCTTCAGGTGCTAATTCAATTTCATTAAAGACGATTGCTTTTTTGCCCTCAAAATTCCTTCTCCTGATGATGGCGAGAATGCGTGCATTTAATTCCGATAAATGAAATGGCTTTGTGAGATAATCATCTGATCCCAGTTCAAGCCCTTTCAGTTTATCTTCCAATGAATTTCTTGCCGAAATGATAATGATGCCTGACCTGGATCCGATCTCCTTCAATTCCTTTACGATCTGCAGCCCGCTTCCATATGGTAAATTGATATCGATCACCACACAATCATATTGATGTTGCCGCACTTTTTCCAGACCGGTTAAAAAATCAGCTACGGCTTCACATACAAATCCCTGGTAACCCAGATAGGTGAGTATGGATTGCTGAAGGGCCGGCTCATCTTCAATAATCAGGATCTTCATAAGATTAAAAATACAACCTCACATCAAGGTTTGAATGGGCGGACAGATTTTAAAATGATAAAGGACCGGATCATTCAATTGTACCTATATGCATGGATCTGAAAAATGCCCCACCAAATGGCGGGGCACGATAACCAAAAACCAACCCAAAAGTTCAGGAAAAATTTATTGAAGGTCATTCAGCGCATACTGGTACACCCTGTTTGGCTGCCCCGGATAAATGCCGCTGATGATGGCACTGTTGCCCGTGCTGCCCAGGGCCATTTGTAATGCTTCAACACTTGATACCTTTTGATTATTTACTGAAAGAATGATAAATCCTTCTTTGATCCTTGTTTGTTGTGCAAGCAATCCCTGTCCCAGTTTTTTTACAACCAGCCCACCGGAAATGCCCAGCTTTGCAGAGGCCTGCTCATCCAAAGCTTCCAGGGAAGCGCCTAATTGCTCAACGGCCTGCTCTTTTATACTTGCATAGGTGCCCGCATCTCCTTTCAATACAACATTGGCACTTCTTTCCATGCCGTTACGCTGGAAACTAATATTCACTTTATCACCCGGACGCATAGCTGCTATTTTTTCAATGATCTCGGTTCCTGTTTTAATGGTTGTTCCATTGATCTTAGTAATGAAATCTCCTTGTTGGATACCTGCTTCGGAAGCTGCACTGTTTGGTGATACTTCTATTACGAAAACACCCTTGCCTTCTTTGATATTGTTTTTCTCACGGTCTTCTTCCGTCATCCGGTCATTGCCAAACATGATGCCCAGGTAAGCTCTTTTGGAACTTCCGAATTTGATGAGATCTCCCGCAACTTTTTTCACAATGTTTGAAGGGATGGCATATCCATAACCAGCATAAGAACCGGTTGGTGAAGCAATGGCGCTGTTGATTCCAATAAGATCACCTTCGGTATTTACCAGTGCACCACCACTGTTGCCGGGATTGATGGCAGCATCCGTCTGGATGAAGGCTTCCAGTGGCGTTTTGCTCTGTCGGCTGTTGATCCCGATGCTTCTTGATTTGGCACTGATGATCCCTGATGTTACGGTTGCATCCAGGTTCAGCGGGTAACCAATGGCCAATACCCATTGTCCGAGATGTGTATCATCTGAACTGGCAAAATTTATACTGGGAAGATTGTTCGCATCAATTTTTATTACAGCCAGGTCGGTACTCGGATCTCTTCCAATTACTTTGCCTGTATAGGTTTTATTATTACTAAGCGTAACGGATAGTTCATCCGCTCCATCCACCACGTGGTTATTGGTAACAATGTATCCGTCTGCCGTGATGATGACACCGGAACCGGAACCTCTTTTTTGCTGCGGCTCTGCACTTCCCCTGCCTCTGAGCATCTCATCACCAAAAAAATCAAAAAACGGATGGTTTTGCATGTCAGGTATATTTGAAGATGCCTTCACCGTGGTAATGGTTTTAATATGTACCACCGAAGGAACAGCTTTGGTGGCGGCTTTTTCAAAGTCAACGCCAGGCCCGCTTTCCAGTGTGCCGGTATAGCTTGCATTTTTAAACAATGATGAATGGTCTTTATCAGTTAAGCCGGACATGTCTTTTTGCTGGTATTGTCCGTACCCCCATATACTTCCGGCAGATATGGCGGCTGCTACCAGTATGATTCCAAATGATTTTTTTACTGTCATGGTTATTTTTTTATAATACAATCTTATGATGGAGTTCTGAAGCAATTCTGAAGAAAACTTTAAAGAAGCTGTTAAAGCGTTCATACACTAAAAAACAATGAATTGTTGTTCAATTGCTTCCTGCTTTAACAGGCTGTCAATAAATTTTTAACAGGTGTGATGGTATCATTCAGATCAATTTCCTGCTTCATTAGGGACAATAATGAAAAGATCTTCACTCACCGTTTTTCATGTTTCACCAAAATAAAATCACGCTTAACCAACATTGGTCTGCTTTACTGAAGCATGTGCTTTAGTATTGGTGTCATAAGGTTTTGTACACCAAACAATATGATTTATGAAAAAAATGAGCATTCTGTTTTGCTTCTTATGTCTGACCTTCCTGGTGATGGCTCAGACAAGGGAGATCCGGGGCCGTATTACCGATAGCCAGGGAAATGGTGTATCGGGTGCTACTGTAAGTGTAAAAGGAAGTACCGTTGCTACTCAAACGGGTGGTGATGGAAGTTTTACCCTGACAGTACCACAAAACGCCGGCATCCTGGTGATTTCATCAGTAGGCTTTGCCAATCAGGAAGTGAATATTGTTGGCAAAACCACACTTAACCTAAGTCTGAGCCAGCAAAGCAGGCAGCTGGATGAAGTTGTGATCGTTGGTTATGGACAGCAACAAAGAAGCCGTGTTACCGGTTCTGTTTCAACATTGCGTTCTTCTGAGATTGAGAACATTCCTTTGCCATCCATTGACCAGATCTTACAGGGAAAAATTGCCGGCCTGCAATCCGTTGCACCAACAGGGCAGCCTGGAAGTTTGCAACAGGTAAGGATCAGGGGCATTGGTTCCATTTCTGCCGGAAGTGCACCATTGTATGTGGTGGATGGTATTCCTGTTAACCATGGTGATTTTACCAATAACACCAACAGTGCAAGTGCACTGGCCGGTATCAATCCAACCGATATTGAATCTGTTACAGTTTTGAAAGATGCAGCATCTACTTCCATCTATGGATCCAGAGGTGCTAATGGCGTGATCCTGATCACCACCAAAAAAGGACGTTCGGGAAAACCTGTATTCAAACTGAATACGGAATATGGCGTGGGCAGCATTGCTTTTTTGCCGGAGAATGGCAGGCCATTGAACCGTGCGGAATCTGAAGAACTGATCACTGAAGGATTGGTGAACGCCGGAGCCACGCCTGCTGAAACCAGCCAGATACTTGATGTACTTGGATTTAATTCGCTTGCCAATTATGACTGGCTTGACCTGGTAAGCAGGAATTCAAAAACAAGGCAGCTTAATTTGTCAACAAGTGGTGGCGATGCCAATACCCAGTATTATTTTTCCGGTGGATATTTCGACCAGCAGGCAGCATTCATTGGTTCAGACTTCAAAAGGTATTCAGCTGCATTCAACCTGCGCCAGAAACTGGGTTCCCGTGTTACATTCACGCCAAATGTGAACGTTTCTTATTCCAATCAAATGGGGGAAAGTGAAAGCAGTGCATTTCGTAATCCTTACTTTGCAGGCCTGGCATTGTTACCAACCGCTGAAGCATTCAATGCAGATGGCAGTCCTAATTATGATCCAAATGTATTTAACCAGCTTCATAATCCTCTGGCCGTTGCAGCATTTGACCAACACAGGAATAATACATTCAAAGCCCTGGGTGGACTGGATCTGCAGGTGCAGATTCTCCGCAATCTGAAATTCGGAAGTAAATATGGAATTGATTTCTTCAATATCGAGGAACGTTCTTATTACAACCCATTCTTTGGCGACTTTAGTCCGGGTGGTTTATTGTTTGCCAGTAATGTAAGAGCATTCAACTGGATCTGGACAAATACCCTGGATTATAATTTCCGGTTGGACAATATGGGATTAAACGGGAATGTGAAACTTGGATATGAAGCACAAAAATCAAATCTGTACGATCAGAATTCTACCGGGGAAGGGGTGCCTCTAACTACACTGATCCCATATCCACCGGCGGCTACTCCAACTGATGTAAGTTTTAATGGAAGTGACTATTCATTTGTGTCGCAGTTTGTAAATGCGGACCTCGGATATCAGAACCGCTTCATTGTTTCAGGTACATTCAGGCGCGATGGTTCATCACGGTTTGGTCCATTGAACCAGTATGCGAACTTCTGGTCGGTTGGTGCTTCATGGAATATGCATAATGAAAAATTCCTGCAAAGTCTTTCATTCATCAGCCAGTTAAAGCTCCGCGCATCTTATGGTACCAACGGTAATGCTGAAATTGGAGATTATGCATGGAGGCCACTTGTTTATTTTGGATCAGGAAATAATTATGCAGGTATTCCGGGTGCTGCACCTACAGCCACAAGCGTGGGTAATGAGAACCTTACCTGGGAAAAGAATGAACCGCTGAATATTGGACTGGATGCAGGTTTCTTGAATAACCGGTTAACTGTAGGAATAGATGTTTACAAGCGTAAAACAAGTTCCCTTTTATTGGATGTACCGCTTTCAAGAACCTCAGGTTTTACAGAGGCCATTGATAATGTAGGGGCCATGGAAAACAAAGGGATTGAATTAACCGTGGGTGGCGTATTGGTGAACAGTGAAAATTTCCGCTGGAATGCTTCCTTCAATTTTGCCATGAACAGGAATAAGATCACCTCACTTTATCAGGACCGTTCTTTCAGGGATGGTGTATTCATAAGGCAGGTGGGCGAAGATTTTCAAAGCATCTTTACACGTTTGTGGGCCGGCGTTGATCCTGCCAACGGTGATGCATTATGGTATAAAGATGAAACCAAAGCAGAAACCACCAATGATTTTTCCCAGGCGCAAAGAGCCATCATTGGCAGTGCATCTCCAAAAGGATTTGGAGGATTTTCTACTGATCTTAGTTTTAAGAATTTCACCCTCGATGCCCAGATCAACTATCAGTATGGCAATATCGTGAATGACTTCTGGGGATTCTTATTATACAGTGATGGTGCTTATGCCACTTTAAATCAAAACAGAACGGCTTTAAGAAGATGGCAGAATCCGGGTGATATAACTGATGTTCCCAAATTTGTTTTCAACAATGCATCAGGATCGAATGCTGAATCATCCAGGTGGTATTATAAAGGAGATTACTTCCGCGTCAGGAATATCAGCCTCACCTATAACCTTCCATCTTCTTTATTGCAAAGAGCAAAAATAGGAAGCGCCCAGGTAT
>CBIHLW010000108.1:0-8241 GCA_966210755.1 uncultured bacterium | reverse complement strand
ATGCCATTGAGATAGATTTCATTGTTTGTAATAACAGCTCCCCGTATATCGCTCTCAATAGAAATGATATCCGCTTCTATCTTCCTGAGGTTGTTTTGCAACTGCAGTTCGTTGAGAAGGCTCTTATTACCACCAATGAGTCGCCTGATACTATAGCCGGACATTACCTGCAGGAACACGATGATGATAATGCCAAAAAGGAAAAGCCACAATACAAGGAATCGATAATCAGGTCTTCGCATGGGTAAAGCTTAATACCGAAAATACGAATTTCAGCTATGGCCTTACACTTGTTTTGGAGATAGGAAGTATTTTTTGAAAAATCTGTATGCTGCAATGAAAAAAAAGATGGAAGCCAGAATACTTAAAGCAAGTACTGCCGGACGTTTCTGAGCAAAGAATTCATTTACCATCAGGTATTCTGATACGATCAGTAAAAACAGGATCCCGGTGAAGATCATGAACTTTTTCATAAAAAAAGAAGAAAAGCCATTTCTAACGGGCCCTTCCTTTACATTTTGATGGTTTGAATAATTCATTTGGTTTTTCAGGTTAGTCTGGTCACGGTCCAGGGTTAGCTATGGCCGACGAAAGAGGATATTGATAACCAAAACTAGGTTGTTCCCAATTATTTAAAGAAAGGCTTAGTTAAAACCTGATAAGGTTTCGGTGAATGATAATAATGCTACGTTGAATTAAAGCAGGTTCAGGCGTTTGTTGAGGTTTGACTTATGTGTATCGGCCACGGGAATAGTTGTTTTACCAATACTAATAGTACCCTCCTGTATATAGTCGATCTTATTGATGGCCACAATATAGCTGCGGTGTACACGTAGGAATTTTGATGCCGGTAATTTTTCTTCAATTGATTTCAAAGTGGCATGAACAACATGGAATTTTTGCGAGGTATGCACTTTTACGTAATCGCCCATGGCTTCAAGGAACAGTATATCGTCAATGCTTATGCGCTTTAAGATCCCGTTATCTTTTACAAAGACAAATCCCTGTTCCTCCACCTTAACCTCCTCCTTATTGCTTTCCAATACTTCACCGGCTCTTTCAACAGCCTGCTTTAGCCTTGGCAGGGTGATGGGTTTCACCAGGTAATCCACTACGCTGAGTTCAAATGCTTCAACGGCATAATCTTTTTTTGCAGTGGTAAAAATAATTAAGGGTCTTTGATTGCCGAGTTTCCTGATCAGGTCAAGGCCATTCATATCGGGCATCTCTATATCCAGCAGTAAAAGATCCACTTGTTTGGAGTCCAGCGAATCCAGGGCTTCGCGGGCATCGTTACATTCGGCAATCAACTCCAGGGAAGGAACCTGCATCACCAATTGTTTCAAAGCCATACGGGCCATCTTATTATCGTCAACAATTATGCACTTCATGGTTAAGGGGATGAACAAATATAATAAGGAACCTTATTATTCAGCTCATTACTAAATTAAAAAGAACGTATGTAGGCTATTACATAATCATGCCAATTATTTAATACCTATTACCGGTAAAGCTTTTTGTCTGATCAATTCATTAAAAGCGACTATATCTGCCTGTTTGATTTCGTTCAGTCTTGCCAGTTGCAGATCAATCTGAGATGCAAGGTCGCGGTATACATCCTGAACCTGCCTGCTGGGTGCAAAATTTCCACTGCCAGCCACATCAAAAATACCAGATAGTTTATCGTTGAGGCGTATAGGATAATTCAATACATCCTGGCTGCTGCGTGCCTTTGTCTGGTATAAGGTTTCTTCAATGGCAGCCATTTTCTTATTAATACTGTCTGCCGCCTGCTTCACTTCTTTTGGAATTTCTTTTCCCTGCAGACCTACAAAAGAATTGATCTGGGTTCTTAAAGAACGGATCTCTTTTATGGCCTTTTGAGTTTCATTGAATTTTTCCTTTACCTCACTCAGAAAGGCAAACTGTGCATCATATTCAGCCTGTGTTACCTTATAATTGGGATCCGCTTTAATTGAAAAAGGAACTTCTACAGAATCATTGCCCATTTTAAAACGTGCAAAATAATTACCTGGAGGCGCCATAATTGTGCCTGGTACACCATTCCATAAGATCATACCTTCAATCCTTTCTGCTTCGGGGTACAGCATATCCCAGATAAACTGATTCATTCCCTGCGACACATCCAGTTTGCGGTTGTTTTCTTTGGCTTCTGTTGAAAATATTTTTACCGACTTATGATTCTTATCCAGAATGTTTACAGAAACTTTTGCACTGTCGGTAACTGCAGCGGCATAGTAATTAAAAACAACGCCGGCAGGCGGATTCGTTCCTGCATTTACGGGTGTGCCGAAATTCTGACCAAACCTGCTAACCTGTATCCTGTAAGCAGGTGTTACATCAAATACATGTAATTTTTTATTCCTGATCCCGGTATTCATTTGTTGCAATACACCCAGGTCGTCCAGTACATAGAATGAACGGCCCTGTGTGGCCACCACCAGATCATTTTCTTTTATGGTAAGATCAGTGATGGGAACCACTGGCAGGTCCAGCTGAAATTTTTTCCAGCTCGCACCATCATCAAAAGAAATATACATTCCGTATTCCGTTCCTGCATATAATAATCCGGGGCGCTTTTGATCAGCTCTTACAACTCTTGTAAAATGCATTTTATCAATACCATTTGTAATGAGCTTCCATGATTTTCCATAATCTTCCGTCTTATAGATATAAGGTGTAAAATCATCGCTCTTATACCTGGTACCTACGGCATACAATGCGCCTTTTTTAAAAGGATCGGCATCAAGGCTGTTCCACATCATCCACCGCGGGGCAGATCCTGGTGTTACGTTCTCCCAGTTCTTTCCGCCATCCCTGCTCACATGGATCAACCCATCATCGCTGCCTGTCCATAAAAGGTCTTTTTCAAATGGTGATTCGGTTGCCGTGAATATGGTTGAATAGTATTCAACTGAAGTATTGTCTTTTGTAATGGGACCACCGCTCGGACCCTGTTTGGATTTATCATTGGTGGTAAGGTCAGGAGATATCTGTTGCCATGTTTGTCCTTCATTTTCTGTTACAAACAATACATTCCCTGCCGTATACAAACGTTTAGGGTTATGCGGAGAAAAAAAGATTGGGAAATTCCATTGAAAACGGTATTTCAATACATCGGCACCCGCCCCCATTGGATTATCCGGCCAAGGCGACACCGCACGGTTCTCCCCTGTTCTATGATCAAGCCTGGAAAGATATCCTCCATAATTTCCGCCATATACTATGTCCGGATTCAAGGGATCGGCCACCACGTATCCGCTTTCACTTCCCGCTGTTGATTGCCAGTCGTTGGCAGTAATGGCAGCACTTCTTGAACGGCTGCTGATCCTGATAGTGGAATTATCCTGTTGTGCACCCAGAATTTTATACGGAAATGAATTGTCGGTCGATACCCGGTAGATCTGTGCCGTTGGCTGGTTCATATAAGTACTCCAGTTCTCTCCACCATCAAATGAAACCTGCGCGCCGCCATCATCTGCCACTATCATCCTGTTCCCGTTTTCAGGATCGATCCATAGATCATGATGATCCCCGTGTGGTGTTCTTACAGATTGAAATGTTTTGCCACCATCACGGCTGCGCATAAATCCAACATTAGGCGCATATACCAGGTTTTCATTTTTGGGATCCACAAATACCTTGGTATAATACCAGGCTCTCTGCCGGATATTATTATCATTGCTCACGAGCGACCAGGATTCACCAGCATTGTCTGATGTATATAATCCACCATTTTCATTTTCAACAATAGAATAGATCTTTTCCGGATTGGAAGGCGCTACTGCCACTCCAACAATGCCCCATATGCCCTTAGGTAAACCTTTATTGGCGGTAATATTTTCCCAGGTATCTCCACCATCTGTACTTTTCCATAAACCACTGCCCTCTCCACCGCTTTCCATGCTGTAAGGAGTTCTTAAAGCCCTCCACATGCCTGCATAAAACACATTGGGATTGCCGGGCTCCATTACAAGATCGGAAGCGCCGGTCTGATCGTTCACATAAAGCGTGCGTTTCCATGTTTTACCACCGTCAATGGATTTATAAACGCCACGCATTTCATTAGGACCAAATAAATGTCCCATCACTGCTGCCCAGACGATATCAGGATTGCGGGGATGTATCACGATCCTGATGATATGCCTACCATCTTTCAACCCGATATTTCTCCATGTTCTTCCGCCATCATCACTTCTCCACACGCCATCCAGACCTTCACTCACATTACCGCGCATGGTATTCTCGCCCTCTCCAACATAAATGATATTCTCATCCGATGGTGCAACAGCCACGGCTCCTATGGTACCTCCAAAATATTTATCAGATATATTTTTCCAGTTACTGCCGCCATCCGTTGTTTTCCATACACCACCACCGGTAGCACCGAAGTAAAAAGTATTTTTATTCTCATAACTCCCTGCCACCGCTCCGCTGCGGCCACCACGAAATGGACCAATGAGGCGATATTTCATTTTGGAAAAGAAAACATCATCATTATTTTTTGTTTCTGTTGAATTCTTTCTTTGGGAGAAACTGAGGAAAGGAATAAGGGCACAAAGCAGGAAGAACAATTTTCTCATAGCAGGTTATGATTGAGGGCAAAAGTTACAACGTGTTGTGTTTTGAAAAAAATGAAAAAAATATAGCCGGATATAGATAGGGATGGTAAGTAGTAACTAAACATCAAATCACTGCACTCCGACAATAAATAAATTCCCCCGAACTATTGAATTTTACATAGAACGAACACACCCAACCGAAAGATGTAAAAACATAATTCTTTTGTAAGCCGGCTTTGAACTTTGAACTCCCGACTAATGATTCCGACTCCCGACTCCCAGACTCCCGACTAACAACTCCCGACTAATGACTCTCCACTCCCGACTTCTTCTCCTAACTTTATTCCATGAAGCATAGTCTCACCATCCGCGGCAACCTCGTTGACATCCATACACGGTCCATCTATCCTGCAGAAATAAAAGTTGAAGGACAAAGGATCACGGCCATCACCAGGATGGAAGCCCATACAGCTGACACGGACCATTATATACTCCCGGGATTTATTGATGCCCATGTTCATATTGAAAGTTCCATGCTGATCCCGTCCGAATTTGCAAGACTGGCTGTTGTACATGGAACCGTTGCCACCATCAGTGATCCACATGAAATTGCCAATGTATGCGGAATGAAAGGAGTGGAATACATGATAGACAATGGAAAGACAGTTCCCTTTAAATTCAATTTCGGCGCACCAAGCTGTGTTCCCGCCACCAGTTTCGAAACGGCAGGCGCAACCATTGACGCAGCACAGATAGAAGAACTGATGCGAAGGGATGAGATACTTTATTTAAGTGAAATGATGAATTTTCCCGGTGTATTAAATGGCGATGCTGAAGTTTTACAAAAGATTGCTTCCGCCCATAAACATAAAAAACCTGTGGATGGCCATGCGCCCGGTTTGAGAGGCGACCGTGCGAGGCATTATATCAATGCAGGCATTTCCACCGATCATGAATGCTTTGGTGCTGAAGAAGCGCTGGACAAATTAAAAAGCGGAATGAAGATCCTGATACGGGAAGGAAGCGCGGCAAAGAATTTTGAAGCGTTGATCAACCTGATGAATGATCATGCAGACATGATGATGTTCTGCAGCGATGATAAACATCCGGACAGTCTTGTTGAAGGCCACATCAACCGGCTTTGTTCAAGGGCAGTCGCTAAAGGAATAGACGTATTCAAAGTGCTGAAAGCCGCATGTGTCAACCCTGTGAATCATTATAAAATGAAAGTGGGTTTAATAAGACAAAATGATTTTGCGGATTTCATTCTTGTAAAGGATTTGAAGAATTTTGAAGTTTACCAGACCTGGATCAATGGACAACTGGTGGCTGAAAATGGCAAAACCCTGATACAAAAACAAAGTTCTACTACAGTTAACCAGTTTAAATGCACCGAAAAAAAACCTGCAGATCTTATTGTCCGCAAAACTGAAATTGAAAGCTGGATAAGGCAGGATGAAAATGGACGGTCATCAATACCGGTTATTGAAGCGCTGGACGGACAGCTCATTACCAATAAGATCTGGATGCAGGCAGGTGAAGAGTTACTTCAACCTGACATAGAAAAGGATATTTTAAAGATCGTTGTGGTAAACCGTTATAAAGATGCACCGGTTGCAAAGGCCTTTATCCAAAATTTCGGTTTGAAAAGAGGCGCTATAGCTTCATCGGTAGCACATGATTCGCACAATATTGTTGCAGTGGGTGCAGACGATGAATCCATTTGTCGCGCTGTGAACCTGGTAATAAGAAGTGAAGGAGGCGTAAGTTGTGTGGATGGTGATCAGGAAGAACTGCTTGCCCTTCCTGTTGCAGGGTTGATGAGCACTGAGGACGGTTATGTGGTTGCAGAGAAATATGCTGCAATTGACAAAGCCGCAAAGGCCTTGGGGTCTGATTTATCAGCCCCATTCATGACCCTTTCTTTTATGGCCCTGCTGGTGATACCGCATGTAAAACTGAGCGACCTGGGATTATTTGATGGGGATAGCTTTGGGTTGATGGAATAGGATTCATCCACTTTACTTTTCGCTCTTAAATCCTCTGTTCGATATTCAACCCTCTCCGCCCCCTTCAACAATCACCAATCCTTGTTCCTTGTTCGATATTCTTTTTCCTTGTTCTTCTATTCCCGGACATGCCGGCGAATGGCCACAACGATAATGGTTATTTGATATGAAAAAGGGCCATTCTTTGGCATGTCCCTACATTCTTACTTCTCTGTTCCTTGTTTTTCTGTTCGATATTCTTTTTCCTTGTTCTTCTATTCCCGGACATGCCGGCGAATGGCCACAACGATAATGGTTATTTGATATGAAAAAGGGCCATTCTTTGGCATGTCCCTACATTCTTACTTCTCTGTTCCTTGTTCCTTGATTTTCTTTTCTTCACGCTTCCTGCCCATTCCATAACGCCCCGCCAATGGAATTTCTTTCTGCACCGGTAACCGATGCATACACATTGTATTCCTGTCTCCATCTCAACACGCCAATCAATGCCATTACCAGTGCTTCTTTATATTTCACGATCTCTTCACCGGGTACCACAACTTCAACGCCTTCCGGTTTTAATACTTCAGAAAGTCTTTGGATCAGGAAATGATTAAAAGCGCCGCCACCTGTTACAAACAATTTTTTTTCTGTGTCTTTGGCCTGCATTGACAAGCCATCCACCACGGCCCTTTTCACCTGCGTTACCACATGCTCAGTGTAGGTACGCAATTCATCATTATGGGTTAGACCAAATGACCGTACAAGGGGATACATTTCAGCGGTGCCAAAACTATTAGCCAGGGATTTTGGATAAGGTTGCCGGTAATAATCAGATGCATTTATTTTTTCCAGCAATCCTTCATGAACATTACCCAGGGCTGCCATTTCCCCGCCCGCATCAAAATCCTTATTCACTCTTTGTGCAATCATATTCATTACCCTGTTTGCAGGACAAACATCATAGGCAATGTAGGTATCAGGAAGATTAAAAGAAATATTGGCGATGCCGCCGATGTTGAGGAACATGGAATGATCCTTCCATAATAATTTTTCTCCCACCGGGATTATTGGAGCACCCTGGCCGCCAAAAGCAATATCAAGCGCACGCAGCTCGCTCACCACCGGCAATTTTGTTTCCGCTGCAATCGCTGCGCCGTCACCAAGTTGCGCCGTCATTTTTTTTGAAGGAACATGAAAGGTGGTATGACCATGAGAGGCGATCAGGCTAACCTGGTAATGAAGGTCATTTTTTTCAATGAACCGGTTCACTTCTTTTCCAAGGTAATTTCCATACTCCGTATGCAGCAGCAGGTAGTCCAGTGCATTCAATGAGACCGCTTCCTGTAATCTTGTTTTCCATTCTTCCGGATACTCAAGGCAATCTGCGGCTTTGATCTCATATTCCCAGTTGCCCGAATTTTCATTCAGCTCAGCAAATACAATATCCAGTCCGTCGAGAGAAGAGCCGCTCATGAGGCCTATGGTTCTGTAAAGCATAAAAATTCAAAAGTAAAAAGTAAAAATTTAAAAGAACCCGGATTATCCTTTATGAATTCTTGGAAACCCTGAAACAACATCGATCAGAAGTTTTTGACTCCCGATTCCCGACTCCCGACTCCCAACCCTTCTTCCTCACCCCATCCCTGTGATTTTTCGTTACAACTTTA
>CBIHLW010000107.1:0-8249 GCA_966210755.1 uncultured bacterium | reverse complement strand
ATTTTTTTCTTCTTTGTTTTTTCCCTTATGATCATTTCTGTTTCCAGTACTTTATTTACAAATTCAGTAATCGGCCTTTTACTTTCGATCATTTGAATCAGGTATTCTGTTGCTGTCTGACCAATTTCAAATGCTGGTTGCTGTACAACGGTCAGCGAAGGTGAGATCAGGTCTCCCACCTGCGTATTGGTAAAGCCGGTGAATCCAACTTCTTTCTTGAGATTCATTCTTTTCAGTAAACCAAAACAAACAATGGTTATGCGGTCGCTTGCCGTAAAGATGGCATCGGGTTTTGTTTTGGATTTGAATAATGAATGAATGGCTTCTTCAATTTCGGTCAGTATCATTCCGCCATGATTGCAATACTTCACCAGCGACTCATTAAATGGTATGCTGTGTTTGGACAATGCATCTTTATAGCCCTCCAGTCTTTCCCTCGTTATGGATAAATAGGGTGAACTGGTAATATGGGCAATCTTTTTAAAACCTTCGTATATCAGGTGTTCAGTTGCATGAAAAGCCCCCAGGTAATTATTGGCAACAATGGTATGGGTTTCAATTTCAGTAGTAATGCGGTCAAAGAACACTATGGGCATTCCTTTGTCGTGAAGGTCTTTGAGATAGCTGAGGTCAACAGATTCACTTGATAAGGAGATCAGTAATCCATCCACACCCCTTGCAGCCATGTGTTCTACATTTACTTTTTCTCTTTCGTGCGATTCATGGCACTGCGTTATAATAACATGGTAGCCCCTGTTGTAGGCAATGGATTCAATACCATTAATGGCCTGGGAAAAAAAGTTATTAGCGATCTCGCTTACTACAACACCCAGCGCCCGCGTTCTTCTTTCTTTTAAGGAAAGCGCAATGGGATTTGGACGGTAATTGATCTTTTCAGCGTATTCAAGTACCTGTTTCTTTGTTTCAGCGCTGATTTCATAACTGCCCCTGAGTGCTCTCGATACAGTGGAGGTTGACAGGTTCAAAGCCCTGGCAATATCTTTGATCGTAGCACTTTCAAACTTCATTGATTCCTTCTTAGTTTGTGATTTTCAATTGAATTCGCTCTAAAAATATCGAATTTTCCTGCTACTGCCTCAACTGCAAACGTTATCGGTAACGATTGCGTAAAAAAATACTTTCAATACGCTTGTGAGGTCTGAATAACTGTTTAGACTTGTTATGTCAAGATGGGCAGGAAATCTGTTTAAAAGATGATCAATCAGCATAATAATGATAACACCGGAGCGCTTTGATCTTAAAGGTAAAACAGCATTGGTCACAGGTTGCAGCCGTGGTATTGGAAGGTCAATGGCCCTTGCACTTGCAGAAGCAGGCGCAGATATCATAGGCGTTTCCAACACATTACAGCCGGGATGTGATACGGAGCAACAGGTAAAAAAAACAGGACGTCGCTTTAGCGGTTATGCTGTGAACCTGCAGGACCGTCAATCGGTTTACAATTTTATCGCACAGGTAAACAGTGAACATGCCATAGTTGATATTCTTGTAAACAATGCAGGTACTATTTTAAGAAATCCGGCAGTGCAGCATAGTGATGCAGAATGGGATCAGGTTTTATCCGTTAACCTGGATACTCCGTTTATCCTTGCCCGTGAATTTGGCAGGCAGATGGTAGAAAGAAAAAATGGAAAGATCGTATTTACCTGCTCCCTGTTATCCTTTCAGGGTGGGATCAATGTACCGGGTTATGCTGCAAGCAAAGGTGCGCTGGCCAGTCTGGTGAAGGCACTTGCGAATGAATGGGCAGGAAAAGGTGTTAATGTGAATGGTATTGCACCGGGATATATTTCTACAGATAATACCGATGCGCTGAGAAAAGATGAATTAAGAAGTAAAGGAATTCTGGAAAGGATACCGGCAGGCAGATGGGGCGAACCCGATGATTTAAAAGGACCGGTAGTGTTTCTCTGTTCAGAAGCTGCAGATTATGTACACGGAACTATATTGACTGTTGATGGTGGATGGATGGGACGTTGAACCATTATCCATGAAACCAATAATTACTGATTGCAAATTATGGAAGAACGATATGCCTGCAGTCCTGCTGAAACCAGGACCATGGATACAACGCAGTTGAGAGCAAATTACCTGATACCTGAAATGTTTGAAAAGGATCAGGCCAGGTTTATTTATTCGCATTACGACCGGATGATTGCCGGCGGAGTGATGCCTGTTTCTAAAAAACTGACCCCCGGAAATTTTGATCAGTTGAAATCGGAATTTTTCCTTGAACGCAGGGAAATGGGTATCATAAATATTGGTGGGGAGGGAATGATTGCAGCAGGAGGGAAAAAATATTCACTTGGTAAACTTGACTGCCTTTATCTGGGAATGGGTAGCAGTGAAATTGAATTCAGCAGCAAGGATGCCGCTAAACCTGCCAGGTTTTTTATTCTTTCATCACCTGCCCATACCACCTACCCCGATACATTAATGATGAGTAAGGATGCAACACAGGCCGCTCTTGGTTCAGTTGCCTCAAGTAATGAAAGAACCATTTATAAGTACATACATCAGGATGGAATAAAAAGTTGCCAGCTGGTAATGGGGCTTACCATTTTAAAAGAGGGAAGTGTTTGGAACACCATGCCGGCTCATACTCACAACAGGCGCATGGAAGTGTATTTATATTTTGATCTGAAAGAAGACCAGCGTGTTTTTCATTTTATGGGAACAGCACAGGAAACCAGGCATATGGTAATAGGGAATGAATCAGCCGTAATTTCTCCACCATGGTCCATTCATTCAGGATGTGGAACGTCCAGTTATTCATTCATCTGGGGAATGGCCGGTGAGAATCAAAGTTTTTCAGATATGGATGCCATTGCCATTAAAGACTTAAAATAAAAACCAAAACTTAAACTTTTAAATTAACCTCAAGCTTGTATATGAAAAGAAAAATCTATCTCTCTTTGCTTGCCGGTTTGTGTTGTACTTTGGCATGGAGCCAGAAAGTGGTGACCGGCCAGGTATCATCCGATAGCACAGGTCAGGCTGTTGCGGGAGTTACTGTAACAGTAAGAGGAACCAATACCGTTACTTCAACCAATAACAACGGAAGGTATTCCATCACCGTTCCTTCCAACAATTCAATCCTGGTTTTTAGTTCGGTTGGCTTTACGCCGCAGGAAATAAATGTTGGGAACAGAACTTCCATCAATGTTACACTGAGCAGTTCCTCAACTACCATGGATGTGGTGGTGATAGGTTACCAGACTATAAGAAGGCGGGATCTTACCGGCTCGGTTTCTTCCGTCAATGCGCGGCAATTAAAAGATATACCGGTTAATTCGGCTGCGGAAGCGCTGGCAGGCAGGCTTGCCGGTGTTCAGATAACCGGAACTGAGGGAACACCAAATGCCGAATTCCTCATCAGAGTGCGTGGCGGCGGTTCAATTACACAGGATAACTCGCCCTTGTATATCATTGACGGAGTGCAGGTGGAAAATGCATTGTCAGTGATATCTCCACAGGACATTGAATCGATAGATGTTTTAAAAGATGCATCCGCAACAGCCATCTATGGTGCAAGAGGTGCCAATGGTGTTGTAATTATTACAACAAAAGGAGGTCGCAACCAGAAGCCGGTAATTTCTTATAATGGTTTGATAGGTGTTGACCAGCTTGCCAATAAGCTTGAGGTAATGAATCCTTACGATTTTGTGATATACCAGTATGAAAGAAGCCGTGGCAGCCAGGCAGACCGGGATAATTTTGAAAATACATATGGAAGGTTTGAGGATCTTGATCTTTACCAGCATGTTCCTTTCCTTGACTGGCAGGATCAGATGTTTGGCAGAAATGCCATGCGCCAGTCGCATAACCTAAGCCTTACCGGTGGTAATGCAGGTACCAACTATAATCTCAGCCTCACCTACAACAAACAGGAAGGCGTGCAACTGGGTTCAGACTACGACCGCAAACTGGTCAACTTTAAATTTGATCATACCTTCAGTAAGGTTCTCAGGGTTGGGTTTAATACAAGGTATAATAACACCGAAGTAAATGGTGCGGGCACTTCCAATGCAGGATCATCATCAACCAACCGCTTACGTCACAGCATCAAGTACAGGCCATTCCTGTTGCCAGGTCAAAACATTACTGATTTTGATGAAGACTATGCCAATGAAACCAATTCAAACAGTCTTGCACTGGTGAATCCTATTTTGCTGAATGAAGCTGAATACAGGAAGAGTATAAATAATACCCTTAACCTTAGTGGTTTTGCAGAATTAAGATTTACGGACTACCTGAGTTTCAGAAGCACACTGGGTGTAGATGTATATGATCGCAGAATGACTGCATTTGATGATACCATTACGGGTAATTCAAGATTGAATGGAAGCAGCATGCCACTGGCCAATATTGGTACCTACGAAAGAACGACACTGAACAATTCAAATGTCCTGACATTTACCAACTCCAGGATGGATGGTGATTTTAATAAGAAAAACAAGATAACCGTTCTGGTTGGGCACGAGATATTTGAATATAAGGAGAGAGAATTAAATCAGTATGCAAGAGAATTTCCAATTGGTATTTCTCCTGAAAAAGCGCTGGCTAATATGAATCTTGGTACGGCATATATAAATGTGAATGACCGGCCTTCGTCTGAAAATGAACACAGGCTGGTTTCAGGATTCGGAAGGCTGATGTACGATTTTGACCAGCGGTTCCTTACCCAGTTCACATTCCGTGCTGACGGTTCATCAAAATTTGCCGAAGGAAGAAAATGGGGTTACTTCCCTTCAGGATCTGTTGCATGGAGAATATCGAACGAAAGATTCTTTGAGTCCGTGAGGTCGGCCGTAAACGATCTGAAATTAAGACTGAGCTATGGAGAAGCAGGCAACAACCGCATCCCGAATTTCCTTTACCTCACACAATATGCAGCCAATACACAATACTGGCTCAATAATCAGATGATCACAGGTTATGCTCCTCTTGACCTGGCCAACCAGTTCCTGAAATGGGAGACAACTGTTTCAAGGAATATCGGACTTGACATCAGCCTGTTGGGAAACAGGTTGCAAATGTCGGTTGATGCTTATAAGAATGATACCCGTGATCTGTTGTTGCGTAAACCCATTTCATCTACTTCGGGTTATACTTTGCAGCAACAGAATGTAGGTACTACCAGCAGCAAGGGCATAGAGATTCAGTTGAATGCAGCCGTAATTGCCAGAAAAGATTTTACATGGGATGCCAACTTCAATGCTTCATTCGGAAGAGTGAAAGTGGAAAGCCTTGGTGCCGGACTTGATTATTATTTCAGGAACTCGGGATGGGGATTTTCAAACAGCCCTGTTGATTACATAGTAAAACCAGGAGAATACATTGGAAGTATGTGGGGTTTTACCACTGATGGATTCTATACACTCGATGATTTTGACTATGCCGGCGGGGTATACACACTAAAACCGGGCATTGCCAATAACCAGGATTTCACTTCACTGGTACCACAGCCGGGAAGAATGAAATTCAGGGACCTTAATAATGATGGTGAGATTGATGAAGATGACAGAAGCATCATTGGCGTGGCGCAACCTAAAGTATTCGGTGGCCTGAACCAGCAATTCCGTTACAGGAATTTTGATATGAGTGTTTTCATCAATTACCAGTTTGGCAATGATGTGTACAATGCCAACAAACTTGAATTTACAAGTGGTTACCAGCCAAATGCCAATATGCTTGCCATTATGAATGACCGTTGGAGAAATGTGGATGCACAGGGAAATGTGGTTACCGATCCGGCTGAACTGGCCAAGCTCAATGCCAATGCCAGCATCTGGACACCAAGTACCACCAGCACTTCCTTTATCCTGCATTCCTGGGCCGTTGAAGATGGAAGTTTTGTACGCATCCAGAATGTGACCTTAGGATATACCCTGCCATCTTCGCTGCTCAAAAGAATGAGGATGCAGTCATTAAGGTTCTATGCCACTGTAAACAATCTGGCTGTATTCAGCAATTATTCAGGTTATGATCCGGAAGTAAATACAAGAAGAGGATCTCCGGAAACACCTGGTGTTGACTATTCGGCCTATCCCCGCAGCCGTGCATTTGTATTTGGACTGAATTTATCTCTGTAAAATAAAATAGCTATATAATGTTACAACGATTCACTTTATTCCGGTTAACAATGATCCTTCTGGTTGTGATCAGCACTTTCGGAATTTCATGTAAAAAATACCTTGAGGTAGAACCGCTGTCTTCTTTTGGTACGGACTACGTTTTTGACAATGTGGTCAATGCTGAAAAAGCCGTGCTTGGCGTTTACAACAGGCTTGCAGGCGACCAGGGCTATGGTATCCGCATCAGCATGTACTATCCGCTTGATGATGATATTATGATGGGTCAGGGTGCTACACCCTATCCGGATAATGAAAGAAGGGATATCGCCCACTATAATTCAACACCCAATAATACGCAGTTGCCTGGCCCTTTCAACCAGTTGTATGCTGGCATTGAAAGAGCCAACCTTTGCATTTATTACATTCCCAAAATGGATCTGTATAACAATGGAAGCAATGCAGATAAAGCACAACTGAAACGTCTGTATGGCGAAGCACTCACCCTGCGTGCACAATTTTATTTTGAACTGATACGCAACTGGGGAGATGTTCCGGCACACTGGCTGCCTTCTTCTCTTGATCCGGATCTTCAAAAATCAAAAGAAGACAGGGATGTAGTGTATGAGCAGTTACTGGACGACCTGGCTCTTGCAGCTACCATGGTTCCATGGAGAAATGAAGTGGCTGCCAATGAAAGAATCACTCAGGGTGCAGTGCGTGCACTGAGAGCGAAGATTGCTTTGTTCCGTGGTGGTTATTCTTTAAGAAGAACCGGGGGCATGCAAAGAGGAGCTGATCACCTCACCTATTACCAGATAGCAAGGGATGAATGTCTGGCCGTAATGCAAAGCGGACAACATATGCTCAACCCCGATTATGAAAGCCTGTTCCGCGATTATGTTGCCGGAAAACAGCTGGATCCTTTTGGTGAGATCATCTGGGAAGTAGGTATGGAAGGTGGAAACAGTGCTTTGGGTGATAGCAAGCTTGGTTATTATAACGGACCGCGTTCTAATAACAATGGTAATTCTGCACTCACTATTCTGCCCAGCTATTTTTATATGTTTGATTCAACCGATACAAGAAGAGACGTGTCCTGTGTGCCGTATAATATTCTCGCTTCAGGATCAACCATAACGGCAAGAGTGGGAAGAAGCCTTGCAACAATGGTTGATGGAAAGTTCAGAAGAGACTGGATCCCGAACGGTGTTGTAACTGGTCCGCAGTATTTTGGAGTGAACTGGCCCCTGATCCGGTTTGCTGATGTACTGCTGATGTTTGCCGAAGCTGATAACGAAATCAACAATGGTGCAACCGCACAGGCTATTTCAGCATTTGAACAGGTTAGAACAAGAGCCTATAACGGCAATGCAGCGCTGATTGGTACAACACCTGGCGATTACAATGGTTTCTTTAATGCGCTGGTCAGAGAAAGGGCGCTGGAATTTAGCGGAGAAGGTATTCGTAAATATGATCTTATCCGCTGGAACCTGCTGGGAACAAAACTCAATGAAACCAAAACAATTCTGGCTGCCATGTCCGACCGGCAGGCACCTTATGACCAGCTTCCTGATTACATGTTCTACAAGAATAACTCACCTGAGCTGGAATGGGCTAACCCATCTTATTACAAACCAAATCCATTTGGCACCACAGCACCGGCAGGTTATACAAGGGTTGACTGGGTGAGAAGCAGTATTGGAACTACCATACTTACTTATTATGCCGAAGGATTTGAACCCAATAAAAGAGAACTGCTTCCCATTCCACAGTCAGCCATAGATGCTAACAGGAATATTACGCAGGATTATGGTTTCTGATTTCAAAATTTAATCAATGAAAATGAAAAAACTGACATATCTCCTGGTTCTCGGATCTGCTTTTCTTTTCACCACTACAGGATGTAAAAGAGAAGAATTCAATCCCAACTTTGAACTTCCCAGGCAATTTAAACCGGGAGAGATCAATATTACTGCCGGTGAAACGCAAGCTGAAATTGAATGGGCTCCGTCGCTTTTTACTGCTAATAAAAGTGAGACCTATACCATTCAGTTATCAAAGGATTCTTCTTTCCAGGGCACCATATTGCAGGAAAAGCAGGTGGATACTACCTATGTTGTATTTACTGACGACTTGCTTGATGTAATGGAG
>CBIHLW010000106.1:0-8257 GCA_966210755.1 uncultured bacterium | reverse complement strand
CTGTTATTATGGTTTTTGCCACCATACCTGTGTTGAAATATCATCAGGTCCCTGGCTGGCAACAGCCGCCTGGTAGTTGGTTGGATTTGTTGACTGCACATATACGGGGTACGACATACGTGCAGGCATTATTCCATTATTCCTCAAACCATCGCCCTGTGGCAATACAGGATGACCCGTGCGCCGGTATTCAAACCACTGCTGTAAATCGGTAAGGAATAAAGCATAATATTTTTGTAAATGAATACGCTCCATTTTTTCATCAAAGCTTACGGCTGTTGACCACTGCATATCAGCATTCTCCAGGTAGGTGGTTACCGGCACATTCCAGTTGGGCAACCATAAACTAATACTGCTTTGAACTCCCTCTTTATAAAAAGTTTCTGCATCACCTGAAATGATCCCTTTCAATGCCAGTTCTGCAAGTATGAACTGCAGCTCAGCATAATTCATGATCATGCCGGCAAGCGGTTCGGTTTGCAGGGTTGGACCTGTTCCGCCATTATGCGTCATGGAATAGAAATATGATTTTCTGGCAGGATTGTTACCTGGAGAATATCCGCTGGGCACTCCTTCAAAAGCGCCCTGCGAAGGGGCAATGGCCCACCTGTTGGTTAAGGTAGGAGAACCCGTTCCATAACTGAGATCAATCCTGGGGTCATTCCAGTTTACAAGATTATCAATAAAGAAGCTGGCAATGCTTACACCTCTGAAATCCTGCTCCCTTACGGTTATGAAAGGAGAAGTATAAGGTGCAACACCTGTCCATTCCAATATGGCAGACTCGCTATTGCTGGTCATGATGGGATAATCAGCCGGGTTATCAACAATAAGCCGGATCATATCTGCTACTTCAGCACTTACCTCTGCTTTACCTGATATTCTAAGCAGCAGACGCAGTGCCAGTGAATTACCAAACTTTCTCCATCCGTTGATATTTCCATTATACACAGGATCGCTTGAAGCAACAAGCGCATCATTTTCTTTCAACAGTGTATTTGCTTCCTGCAGGTATTGCAGAATGCCGGCGTAAATATCTTTTTGCTTATCAAACTTTGGCTCAAGGATACCTTCTCTTGCTTTGTTTGATTCGGTAAAGGGAACATCACCATACGTATCTGTAAGCAATGAATAGATCCATGCCTGGCAGATAAGCGATACTGCCATATAGGAACGGTTGTAATTCAATGGCTCACTTGCAATCTTATACAGGTCCTTGAAATTGGTAAGCTCCGAATACCATCCATTGTATAAATAATCTGACCAGTTATTCCGGTAATCGTAGCGGAACACTTTTCCATCAGCATCACTCATATCAACTGTTATCTGCATCAGTTCATTATTGAAATTCCTGTTGCGGATCATGTTGAGGTGAACGGTACTGACCAATGCGGGTGCAAGCAATTGTTGCGGCAGGGCATTGGGCGTATTGTTCGGGTCTGTATTGATCTCCTGAAAATCTTTTGTGCAGGAGGAAAGCATTAAACTGAATAACAGGATAACGCAGGTTATTTTTGTGAAAATATTTTTCATATTGTATTAATATTAAAATCCAACAGTTAAGTTCACACCAATGGTACGTGTTGAAGGGAACTGCGCCACTTCAAACCCACGCACAATATCAGTTCCACTGAGGGTTCCAAATTCAGGATCGAACATGGGCCATGGCGACCAGATGAAAAGGTCGCGGCCATAAACACCTATCATTGCCTTTTGCAATCCAAGTTTTTTGGTAAGCCTTGGTCCTAAACTGTAATCAAGCCTTGCTTCCCTGAATTTTACGAAATCTGTGCTGAATGTATTTCCTTCCGCATTATTGATGCCCCAGTGCGACCGGTAATATTCATCAATATCTGTGGCAATGGTTTCGTTAGGATAATATTTTCCATCAGCAGCTAATATTACACCGTTACCGATGATGCCATTATATCGCCCAGGTAAAGTATTGGTTGTTTTACCCTGCTCGGCAAGTTTATAATGCATCAGTGAATGGGCAACGGCACCATACTGTGCATCAAACAATAAATTCAAACGGAAATTTTTATACTGAAAGGTATTGTTCCAACCCAGTTTCCCTTTTGGAATGGTATTGCCCAGGTATACCACATCATCGGACAGTAATGCAAAACCAGTAGCTTCATTATAAACCACCTGTCCGTCCGGAGAACGTACATATCCCCTTCCCCACAGATCACCCATGCTACCACCTTCCTGCGCAACAATTTGTCCTCCGCCAACAGGACCTGTTTGCAGAACAACGGAACTATCAGCAAGATCCATTATGGTATTATCATTAGCAGAGAACACAATACCTGAGGTCCATTTGAAATTTTTTGTTTTAACAGGTGAACCGCTCAATGCTATTTCGATCCCTTTATTATTCACCCTGCCGGCATTGATAATAGTTCTGGAGTAACCGGAAGAGCGGTCAATGATCCTGTCAAGTATCTGATCTTTTGTATTACCCGTATATAGCGCCAGGTCAAAATCAAGTCTTGCTTTGAACATTTTCAGGTTTAACCCTGCTTCATAAGTAATGGTACGAAGTGGCCTCAGATCCGGGTTGGCCAGCAATGAAGGATTCTGTAGCCCACCGGAATAAAGACTGCCAGCCGTTGTATAATTATAAGCCGTGCGATAGGGAATGGTTCCTCCACTGCCTACTCCTGATGCAGAGAACCTGATCTTGGCAAAATCAATTGCCGATGGCAGATCCATTACTTCAGATGCAATGAAACTTAAGTTGGCAGATGGATAGAAGAACCCTGCATTCTCAGTTCTTGTTGGTGTTGCCAGTACTGAATTCCAGTCCTGACGTGCTGTAAGGTCAGCATAAAGAAATTCCCTGTATCCCGCAGATATCAAACCATAAAAACTATTGATCCTGTATTTGCTGTAGAATGGCATGCTTACCAAAGGACCTGCAGCATTTGACATGGCATATACCTGAGGATAGATCAATGAATCGGCTCTTGTTTCGTCTCTCCTGTAAGTATTGGTAAGTGTACTGCCACCAAAGCTGGCAGAAAAATCGAAATCATTATTTATTTTTTTGGCATAGCGCAACAAAAAGTCTGCACCCATTTCCTGCGAGAAAATATTTTGGGTACGGTAACTTCCTTTAGGAAATTTAGAACCCGCATCATAAGGTCTTTCCTGTGCACGCTCATCAAACGACATATCCATGGTGGTGCGGACAAGCAGGCTTAGGTTATTTGTAAAATTATATGTGGCCTGGATATTTCCCGTCATCATATTCCTGTTAGCCCTGTTGATAAATTCATAGGCAACAGCATATGGATTTTCCGGGAAAGTACTGTAAGGATACATGATCCTCCGGCCTTCATCGCCCAGCCTCCAGTAGTTCTTTAACCAGTTCACATCAGAATTCGGCATCCAGAAAATATACCAGTACATGATACTCTGGTTGCCATAACCGGCACCGGGAAGATTGTCGGCCTTTCTATGGGTATAATTCAGTTTGGAACTGATCTGCAGCTTTTCATTCACTTTTGAATTCACCGCAAGGGAAATGGTGTTACGGCCATAGCCCGTATTTGGAATGATCCATTTATTATTCAAATTGGTGAAAGAGAAACGGGCAGATGTTTTATCGGTACCTCCATCAATACTAATGCTGTTGGAAATGGTTTGTCCGGTTTCAAAATATTCACGGATCTTATTCGGATAAGCCACCCATGGGGTCCTTTCCAACCCCTGTGCCTGTGTAACAGGATCAAACTGGTAGAACATCTGTCCATCAAAACGGGGACCATATGCCGAACTGGTTGCACTGGTGCTGGGACCATCAGGACCAACGCCAAATGAATAATAAGGATTACCATCCAAACCCTGTCCATATTCATATTGAAGATCGGGCCAGCGGTTTATAGATTCCATTGATGCATTAGAATTAACGGTGATGCCCCATCCCTTTCTTTTAGCGCTTCCGGTTTTAGTAGTAATGATGATAGCGCCATTGGCTCCACGCTGTCCGTATAATGCCGCAGCACCGGGTCCTTTCAGCACGGTTACCGATTCAATGTCTTCGGGATTGATATCATTCAAACCACTGCCATAGTCAGCAGGCATATTATCACTTCCGGTTCCATATACAGCTTCACCACTATTAGCATTACGGCGGCCACTTCCCTGGTTGATCACTACACCATCAACAACGATGAGTGCTTCATTATCACCAGTAAGATTATTTTCACCCCGCAAAATGATCTTGTTAGATCCGGCCGGGCCACTATTGGACCTTACCAGGTTCAAACCTGCAACTTTTCCGGATAAGGCATCCGTCCAGTTGGCAGATACGGCATCTGTAAGCTGGTCTCCTTTGATGGTAGTGGTTGAATAGCCCAGCGCTTTTTCCTCTCTTCGTATACCCAGTGCCGTTACCACCACGCTCTCCATGTCTGCAGCAGTTGCATCCAGATCAAAGTTGAGCACGGAAGAAGTACCAACGGTTTTTTCCATTGGGGTAAAGCCTACCACAGAAACTACTATTACCTGTGACGGGTTGGCCCTGATGGAATATGAACCCCTGTCGTTGGTTGTTGTTAATACATTGGTGCCTTTTACCTGCACAGTTGCTTTTATAACAGGTGATCCGTCTTCGGCATTTTTAACAGTGCCGGTAATTGTTTTTTCCTGCGCCCACATAATAGTGGATACAAGAAGAAGGAAGAATCCTGCAAAAACCTTTTTCAGGGATTTCCTCACAAGAGTCGCGTTAGTACTCATACGTGTGTTGATTGTATGTTTAGGAATGGTTTGAAACATGTTGTTCTTTTTTCCAGGTTAATGATGTGAAAAAGATTGCAAGAATGCAGGATGCCACCAGCACAACGAAACCGCCATCCCAACCATATGCATCCACTACATAACCTATAGCGGCATTGGCAGATACGGCGCCCACCAGGTATCCGAATAAACCCGTCAGTCCTGCAGCTGTTCCCGCCGCTTTCTTAGGCACCAGGTCCAGTGCGTGTACACCAATGAGCATTACCGGTCCGTAGATCAGAAAACCGATTGCAATCAGTGCAATGTTGTCAACAAGTGGATTACCTGCAGGATTTTTCCAGTAAATCCACACTGCAATTGTTACCAATACCATGTAAATGATAGTGGCAGGTGCACGACGACCATTAAAGACTTTGTCGCTGAGCCATCCGCAAAGCAGGGTTCCTGGAATTCCGGCCCATTCATAAAGAAAATAGGCCCATCCTGTTTCGCTCAAAGAAAATCCTTTGGCTTCTTTCAGATAGGTGGGAGCCCAATCCAGCACGCCATAACGCACCAAATATATAAAGGCATTGGCGAAGGCGATGTACCAGATCATTCTGTTAACCAAAACATAATCCAGCAGGATCTGTTTTGTGCTGAATTCTTTTTCGTGCGACTGATTATAATCTTTGGAATAGGTATTCTTATATTTTTCAACCGGAGGCAATCCACATGATTGCGGTGTATCTCTTACGAGTAAATAAACTATGAAGGCTACAAATAAAGCGATCACTGCCGGGAAAAATAATTTTCCCTGCCATGTACCAAAAACAGTTAATCCTGCAATGGCAAGTGGAGCCATTAAACCGCCTCCTACATTATGCGCTACATTCCATATGGACATTCTGGTGCCTCTTTCCTTTATTGAATACCAATGCACCACAACCCTTGCGCATGGAGGCCAGCCCATACCCTGAAACCAGCCATTGATAAATAAAAGGAGAAACATGACAGCAATGGATCCTGTTGCAATAGGAAGGATACCCATGGTGATCATGGTGAGTGCGGAAAGCAATAACCCCAGGGAAAGAAATATCCTTGCATTGCTTCTGTCTGAAACCGTTGCCATCAAAAATTTACTGATGCCGTATGAAATGGATATAGCAGATAAAGCTACTCCCAGATCACCTTTTGAATAACCTTTCTCAATAAGATCGGGCATCACCATTGAAAAATTCTTCCTCACCAGGTAATAACCGGCATATCCAATAAAGATCCCGAGAAACACCTGAAGCCTTAACCTTTTATATTCAGGGTCTACCCTTTCAGCAGGCAAAGCTTCTGCGTGAGCAGGAGGTTTTAAAAATTTCATGAATCCCATATAGCCTCTATGACAGTCGTTGTTTTAGTTCTGTTTCAAAATATATTGTTGCGCCAGACAAGTATATGCTTTCACTTCGCTTTCAATCCACTGTTCGTCTTTGCCTAAAGCTTTGGCCATGATCATGGCCACTTCAGGGCAAATGCGTATGCTTTCTCTTGCGTTTAATAATAAAGCCCTGGTTCTTCTTGATAACACATCTTCAACTGTTCTTGCCATTTCATGTTCCACCGCCCAGCGTACCTGCATCTCGTGGATATTCAGGCTTTCGCTGATCCACTGATTGGCCGTGCCGTTAATTCTTTGTCTGATCATGGTTGCATCACTGCCATAGAAATAAAAAGGATCATCCCAGTTCATTCCTTCCGCATATCCATGAATTTGCATAACCGCTGTGGATGTTTTTTTCTGTTTCCAGTGCAAATGCTTTTCAATTTTATTCACCATGTCCTCTCCCATCTTGCGATAGGTTGTCCATTTACCGCCCAGTATGGTAAACAGATTGGAGGGAGAAACTATGATCTTATGACTTCTTGAAATTTCTTTTGTTTTTTGTTCGCCCTGCTTTGGAGCTGCAAGCGGACGAAGACCTGCAAATACACTGAGTACATCAGCGCGTTGAGGTGTATGTGAAAGATAGTTGGAGGCTGTTGCCAGAATAAAACTGATCTCTTTTTCCAGTGCCTGTGGTTCCAGCGATGCTTCATCAACAGGCGTATCTGTTGTACCAAGTACCACTTTATCATGCCAGGGAACGGCAAAAAGTACCCGGCCATCACTGGTTTCCGGTATCATCAATGCATGTTCGGAAGGAAAGAATCTTTTATCAAGCACCAGGTGAACACCCTGACTCACACAAATTGTTTTTGACACGGCAGGATTATCCATTTGAAGAATATCATCAACAAAAACTCCTGTAGCATTGATCACTGCCCTGCCATGTATTTTATAACTGATCCCTTTTTCAGTATCAAGGGCAATGATACCGTTTATCTTTTGGTCACTATTCTTTAGCAAACCTGAAACCTTCATATAATTAACTGCACATCCACCGTTATCCGTGATGCTTTGAACAAGGTTGATGGCAAGACGTGAATCATCAAACTGGCCATCATGATAAAGCACCCCTCCAAGTAATCCTTTGGTTTTAATACCTGGTAAAGACTGAAGCGTTTTTTTCCGCGATATAAAAATGGATGAGCCAAGTGTTAAGCGTCCTGCTATCCAGTCATAGAGTTTTAAACCCATGGTATATTTAAACATGTCCCAATAACCATAAATGGGAATGATGAAGGTTTGATTCTTTACAAGATGAGGTGCATTCCTGCAAAGCAGCCCTCTTTCAATGCTGGCTTCTCTTACAAGTTTGAGATCTCCCTGTGCCAGGTAACGAACACCTCCGTGAACGAGTTTTGTACTGCGGCTCGAGGTTCCTTTTGCAAAATCGGACCCTTCAAGCAGTAAGGTTTTATACCCCCTGGAAACAGCATCCATGGCAATTCCAAGGCCGGTGGCTCCGCCACCTATAACGATCATGTCCCACACAGCAGAAGGATCAACGGCTTGCTCCAGTAAACGTTCTCTGTTAAGAATATGGCCATCTGATATTGGTGCAGTCATTCCGGGAGGTTTCGATTTGTTTCTAAAAATAATGAAACGAAAGCAATTATAAAAGATATTTTTGGGAAACCGAAATAAATATGGGGGTGAATAATAACGATCCGGAATGGTTGATCCGGGAGGCCAGGGAGAACGGGAGATTTAAAATTAATTTCCACCATATACCTGGTGATTCTACCGGCCTCCGGGATCCTTAACAGGAAAATGGACAACTGAACACAGACCCAGGCGCTCTCCGTGTCTCAACATTTGGCCGAAGAGCAAATACATTTTAATTATTTTGTGAACGTATGAGCCAACTCACTCTAACAGAACGGCATCAGCTGATCATCAACAAACTCAAAAAAGAAGGGAGTGTAAAAGTGGTGGATCTCTGCCAGGAAATGAATGTTTCTTCCGTCACCATTCGAAAGGACCTGAAACTGCTGGAAGACAAAGAACTTTTATTCCGCACGCATGGAGGTGGCACCATTTCCAATCCTTATACTGCCGACAGGCCTGTAAACGAAAAAGAAAGGATCCGAT
>CBIHLW010000105.1:0-8272 GCA_966210755.1 uncultured bacterium | reverse complement strand
AAAAAAGATATCGATCGGTAAAATAAGAGACTTTATTTACGACATTCTTTTTCATCAGGGAGGAGAGAATGAACAGATACTACATCCAAAAGAACTGCGGTAGTAAGATCCATCTGTATGCATCAGCACATGGCCCCTTTGAGGTCTGCATCATATTGGCTCAACTTCTTTCTTTTATTGATAACTTAGACCGTCAATAAATGCATATGAAAAGAAAGATCACTTTGTTTGTTTTCATTTTAATTTCCTTTCACGGATTTTCCCAAACCAATTCTTTGGACAGTGCCTGGGTTAGAGATAATTATTATAAAATGGAAAGGATGATACCCATGAGAGATGGTGCCAAACTTTTTACGGCTATTTATATTCCAAAGGACACAACCCAAAGGCATCCCATATTAATGAAAAGGACCCCCTATTCGGCTGCTCCTTATGGTGAAAATAATTTTCCTGAATCATTCTGGAACAGTTATTACAGATTATACATGCGTGAGAATTACATTATGGTGGTTCAGGATGTGCGTGGCCGTTATATGAGTGAAGGTGATTTTGTGGACATACGGCCCTTCGATCCCAATAAAAAAGGAAACCAGTTTGACGAAGCCAGCGATACCTACGATGCCATTCAATGGCTCATTGAAAATGTGCCATATAACAATGAACGTGTTGGCGTGTTTGGAATTTCTTATCCCGGTTTTTATGCAAGCATGGCTGGATTAAGTGGTCACCAGGCTTTGAAAGCAGTTAGTCCGCAGGCTCCGGTAACCGACTGGTTCATGGGTGATGACTTTCACCACAACGGGGCCTTTATGTTGATGGATGCATTTTCTTTTTATTCCGGTTTTGGCAAGCCACGTCCTGTTCCTACCACGCAGGGATCACGGGGATACCAGATCCAGGGTTCAGATAATTATGACTTCTTTTTAAAAACAGGCAGCTTAAAAAATTTCTCAAAGCTGTTCGGTGACAGCATTCAGTTTTGGAAGGACCTTTATGCACATCCAAATCTTGATGACTGGTGGAAGGCCAGGAATGTTAGGAATTTTGTAACGCATTACAAGCCTGCAACTTTAATAGTTGGAGGTTTGTTTGACGCCGAAGATGTATTTGGCGCCTGGAATTTATATAAAGCCATTGAAAGCAAAAGCAGAAATGATGTTAGGATCGTTATGGGACCATGGTTCCATGGTCAATGGGGAGGAAGGGGTGATGGAAGTTCTTTGGGAAATATCCGTTTCGGAAGCAAAACATCTGAGTGGTACCAGAATAATATTGAAGTTCCCTTTTTCAATTACCATTTAAAAGGAAAAGGTGACATTAGAAAGATACCAGAGGCTTCTGTATTTTTTACAGGTGAAAATAATTGGAATACAACAGACCCATTCGCGCATACGGAGTCAGAAAATATGTACCTGCAGCCGGGTGGCGGGCTTAGCTGGACCCAGCCTTCATCATCAGGTGGCTTTACACAATATACCAGTGATCCCGCCAAACCTGTTCCTTACACAGAAGACATTCATTTAAGCAGAACCAGGGAATACATGACAGATGATCAGCGGTTTGCTTCACGGCGACCGGATGTTATAGTTTTTGAAACGGAAGTATTGAAAGAAGATGTGACCTTGTCAGGACCACTTTACGCTAACCTGTACACATCCATTTCAACAACGGATGCGGACTTTGTGGTGAAGCTGATTGATGTTTTTCCCAATGATTTCCGGTATGAAGATGCGGTTCTTCAACCCGGCCGGTCTGTTGGTGGTTCTTATCCTATGGCCGGTTACCAGATGCTGGTAAGGGGTGAGGTAATGAGAGGAAAATACAGGAATTCGTTTGAAACACCTCAGCCATTTACCCCGAATAAAATTGAAAAGGTAAATTTTTATCTCCCTGATATTGCGCATACATTTAAAAAAGGACACAAGGTCATGGTTCAGATTCAAAGTAGCTGGTTCCCGCTTGTTGACCGCAATCCGCAGCATTTTGTAAATATTTATGAGGCAACAGCCAACGATTTCCGCAAGGCAGACATCAGAATATATCATAACCAGCAATATCCTTCCAGTATTATTCTTCCGGTATTGAAGAAGGATTAATTTTTGATATCATAAATAAAACGATTCATGAAAACTGTATTCATTTGTCTGGCTATATTGTTAACCCTGCAGGGATCTGCCCAGCAGTTAAATATTATTCCAAAACCTTTAAGCATAAAAACCGGTAAAGGACATTTTGTAATATCAAAAAATACAGTGTTGGCTGCAAAGGATGATGCAGACAGGATAACTGCCGGGCTTTTCAATGATTACCTGCAGCAATTTTATGGTTTTAAACTGGATATAGACCGTCAGGAAAGCAAAAATTATATTCGTTTAACTACCCGTAAATTTATTAAAGCACCTGAGAAAGATGCTTACCATTTAACTGTAACCGCGGATGGTGTAAGCATTGAAGGCGATACTTATGCCGGAACTTTTAATGGGATTCAGACATTGATACAGTTATTGCCTGTTAACGTTAATAAGGCAACCACAGGTATTAATCTCAGCATCCCCCAATTGGTCATTGAAGATGAACCACGGTTCAAATACCGGGGCATGCACCTTGATGTTACACGTCATTTTTTCCCTGTTCCATATGTAAAAAAATATATTGACTACCTGGCACACCACAAGCTAAATTATTTTCACTGGCATCTTACAGATGATCAGGGATGGCGTATCGAGATCAAAAAATATCCTGAACTGCAATCTGTAGCAGCCTGGAGAAATGGAACCATCATTGGCCGCTATCCGGGAACAGGAAATGATAATACCCGGTATGGTGGATATTATACCCAGGAAGAAGTAAAAGAAGTAGTGGAATATGCAGCCGTCCGGCATATAACTGTTATTCCCGAAATTGAAATGCCAGGTCATGCATCTGCCGCCATTGCCGCCTATCCATGGTTAAGTTGCTTTCCGGAAAAACCAACTAAAATACCTACACATCCTTCAGAACTAAGTCAGCAGCAACAGAAAGAAGGAAGCGTAAAACTGGTTCAGGAAACCTGGGGCGTTTTTGAAGACGTGTTTTGTGCAGGTAATGATTCCACTTTTATGTTTCTGCAAAATGTGCTTGATGAGGTGATCGCTTTATTCCCGTCTCAATATATTCATATTGGAGGTGATGAATGTCCAAAATCACATTGGAAGAATTGCCCGAAGTGCCAGGAAAGAATCAGGGAAAATGGGTTAAAAGATGAGCACGAATTACAGAGCTATTTTATCCAGCGCATGGAAAAATATGTGAATAATAAAGGGAGGATCATCATTGGCTGGGATGAGATCCTGGAAGGCGGTCTCGCACCAAATGCAGTGGTCATGAGCTGGCGCGGGGAACATGGTGGAATTGAAGCAGCCAGGCAAAAACATTATGTGATCATGACGCCACAGAAGCCTTTGTATTTTGATCATACACAAACAAAGAATGAAGATTCTGTAGTGATTGGAGGATACAACCCTATTGAAAACGTATATGCTTACGATCCTGTTCCAAAAGAATTAACCGCAGACCAGGAAAAATTCATTCTGGGCGCCCAGGCCAATCTGTGGACCGAATACATTAAATATCCCAGCAAAGTTGAATACCATGTTTTTCCCAGAATGAGTGCGCTGAGTGAAGTGCTTTGGACCGCCAAAGCAAAAAAGAGCTGGAATGATTTTGAAAAAAGACTTCCAGCCCAATTAAAAAGATATGAATTGTGGAAAGCTAATTACAGCAGGGCCTATTATGATGTTAAGGTGTCGATTGTACCGGCAAAGAATTTTTCAGGACTGAACATCATGGCAGAACCAAGGGATAAAACCGGCATACTTCATTATGAAATATTTGATGTGCATCATCCCAAAAAATATGTATCCCCAATCAATGTTAATCAGTCCCGGACAATAGGTTTCAGTTATTTTCAAAATAAAATGCTGCTCAATCGGTTAAAGTTCAATTTGGATTTCAACAAAGCAACGGGCAAAAAGGTATCTGTAACCAAAATGCCAAATGAAAAATATCCAGGACAGGGCGGGGCATTCAGTCTTGTAAATGGAATCTATTCCAATAAAGGTTTAAGTTATCCTGACTGGCTTGGATTTATTGGCGATGATATTGTAGCAACCATCGATCTTGGAAAATCAACCTACTTTGATTCTGTTCGCATACATACCCTGGATCAGAATGGAAGCTGGGTTTACCTCCCGGAATATGTGGAGGTACTGGTGTCAAAAGACGGCAAAAATTTTCGTTCAGCTGGAAAGTCTTCAGAATTTAAAAGAGACACCCTCACCATGGGATGGATCAATGTTCCGGTACCCGCACAAAATTCCCGTTTTGTAAAGGTGATTGCAAAAAATTATGGACTCATCCCCGATGGCCAGCCCGGCGCAGGCACCAGGGCCTGGGTGTTTGCCGATGAGATACAGATAAAATAAGCTGTCCGGTATATGTTGGAAATAAGGACAGACATTTCCAACACATCAACTATTTATAACTCCGGCCCCCTGCTTACTTTGCGGTTATTTGCGTTTATTTGATTCCGTTTTGTGCGGTTTTTTGTCCTTCCCTCTTTATCTTAGTGCTTCAGAATAAACATACATGCAAAACCAAACCACTGATATTAATTTGATCGATGCTTTTGAACGGGTTCCGGTAAAAATTTTTCCTGATCTTAAAAAAGGATCATTATATGCAGCAGAGGAAGTAGCAAAACTGATCCGGGAAAAACAATCGAAAAAAGAGAACTGTGTACTCGGACTGGCTACAGGTTCAACACCCAAAACGCTTTATGCGGAATTGGTAAGGATGCATAAAGAGGAAAACCTGAGTTTCAAAAATGTGGTATGTTTTAACCTGGATGAATACTATCCGATAGATAACGACGCATGGCAAAGTTATAACAGCTATATGCACCGGTTGTTATTTGATCACATTGATATAGACAGGAAGAATATTCATATTCCCAATGGGGAACTTCCAAAAGAATCGGTAAAGAAACATTGTTCTGAATACGAAAAGATGATAGAGGAAGCCGGGGGTATTGATCTGCAAATACTCGGTATTGGAAATAATGGACATATTGGTTTCAATGAACCCGGATCCAGCATTTATTCACGCACAAGGCTGATCAACCTCGAGAATTCTACAAGGCTGGCCAATGCTTATGAATTTGCAAATATCTCCCAGGTACCAAGGCTTGCCATTACCATGGGCATCAGTGCCATCTTAAAAGCAAAGAAGATCATTCTTCTTGCCTGGGGACCCGGCAAAGCACCTGTTGTACAAAAGGCTGCAGAGGGAAATGTAACAGAACAGGTGCCGGCAAGTTTGCTTCAGCAACACCAGGATACCACATTTGTAGTGGATGAAGCAGCAGCAGCTGAACTAACCAGGTTTAAATCACCATGGCTTACAGGTGAGATCCAGTGGCATTCCAAAATGATCAAAAAAGCTGTGGTGAACATGGCTTTGAAGCTCAATAAACCAGTACTGTCCCTCACCAATAACGACTATAATGAATTTGGCCTTGGAGATCTGATCGTAGAGGAAGGTGATGCATATGAGATCAACCTTCAGGTTTATTATTTATTGCGTGATTCCATTACCGGATGGCCAGGAGGCAAACCAGATGCGCACTTACCAACGCATCCGGAAAGATCGGAACCTTATCCTAAAAGAGTGATCATCTTCTCTCCTCATCCCGATGATGACATTATCAGCATGGGTGGCACCTTTCAAAGATTACACGACCAGGGTCATGAAGTGCATATTGCTTATCAGACATCAGGAAACATTGCTGTAACAGATGAATTTGTTACCCGATTCCTTGATTTTGCTGTTGGATTTGAAGAGATAGCAGGAATCAACAATGGAAGTTCAGAAAAGATCTTTGAGGACGTAAGGCAGTACCTGAGTAATAAGAAATCAAACCAGGTAGATACGGCACAGATCAGGGCTATCAAGGGCCTGATCAGGCGTTGTGAAGCCAAGGCTACCTGCCGTTATGTTGGGATCCCGGAACACAATGTACATTTTCAGAATCTTCCCTTTTACGAAACCGGTACCATTGAAAAAAAACCAATGGGTGAAGAGGATGTTAAGATCACAATGGAACTATTAAAACAAATAAGGCCACACCAGATATTTTGTGCAGGCGATCTTGCCGATCCGCATGGTACACATAAAGTTTGTCTTGATGTAGTAATGGAATCCATGAAAAGGATAAAGGCTGAAAAAGAAAGCTGGATAAATGATTGCTGGATGTGGTTATACAAAGGTGCCTGGCAGGAATGGAACATTGAAGAAATTGAGATGGCCGTTCCAATGAGTCCCGACCAGGTTCTGAAAAAACGATATGGAATTTTCATTCACCAGTCGCAGAAGGACATGGTGCCCTTTCAGGGTAGCGATTCCAGAGAGTTCTGGCAAAGAGCCGAAGAACGAAATGCCAACACCGCCGACCTTTATGCAAGATTGGGACTCACCCATTATGCGGCCATGGAAGCATTTGTTAAGTGCCGATATTAAAAAATTGTGCAGAAAGAAAACAGTCTTTTGGCTCTAATCTACTTATCCCCTATTTTTGCAACCCCGAATAAGGATTTAAAATGCAATGAGCATCGATCCTTAATCGATATTCAACGGCCCCGTAGCTCAACTGAATAGAGTAACTGACTACGGATCAGTAGGTTTCAGGTTTGAATCCTGACGGGGTCACTTAAGGCCAGAAAGAGAAAGAGAAAGAGAAAGAGAGCGGCAACCCTCAACACTCTTTCTCTTTTTCTATTTACTTCATTTCCTTCTTCCACTCCAGTTAATCTTTTTGTTATAGTTTGAAAGCATGAGCAATATCATGCCTGTCAAATTAATGGATGTTTATTTTCATGCATTATAAACAAAGAAAATATTTTTAGTGCCGAAAGAATTATCTATTGCAGAAACCAATGAAATTCTCAATAATGCAAGAGAACTGGTGTTACAATTGCTGGTCTATTACCCGGATGGATTGGTAAGCGTAATTGATGGAAACTTCAATTTTGTATTAACAGGGGGAGAACTTCATAAACGCCTGGGCGTTGATCCAAAAAGTTTAATTGGGAATCCTGTGTATCCAAAATTTCCGGAAATGAACAGGAAATCTGTGATAGAAAAACTGGACAAGGTTTTTTCAGGTGACGTGATCGCCGATTTTACGCTCCCCGAAAAAATGAAGGGTGAATGGTATGTAATGGATGCCTATCCCATTAGGGAGAAGAACCACTCCATTGTTTATGCCGGTGTTATTATCCGTAATGTTACCCGTTTAAAACTGGCTGAAGAAGAACTTAAAAAAGCATTGAAAAAGGAAAGAGAACTGGGTGAATTGAAATCGCGTTTTGTTACTATGGCCTCACATGAATTCCGCACCCCGTTGACCACCGTGCTTTCTTCTGCAAATCTCCTGAAAAAATATGCGGACGGAGATAACCGTAAAAATATGGAGAAGCATATTTCCAAAATTGTTTCCTCTGTTAACCTTATGAATGACATCCTCAATGATTTTCTTTCCATTGGTAAAATTGAGGAAGGCAGGGTTGTTGCCAAACCGGTAAGGGTCAATATCAGGGAAATTACTTCAACAGCCATACAGGAATTAAGCGGGATGCAAAAAGAAGGTCAACAGGTTTTGTATCAACATCAGGGAGAAGAATATACGGCACTGGATCCTGTTTTATTGAGACATATCATCAATAATCTACTTTCCAATGCAATCAAATTTTCACAGGAACATTCAATTATAAATATAGATACCTGCTGGCAGGATGGAAACCTGAAATTTAAAATAAAAGACCAGGGGATCGGTATTCCCAAAGAAAGCCAGGATCATTTGTTCGAAAGATTTTACAGGGGATCCAACGTTATAAATATTCAGGGCACCGGGCTTGGCCTTCATATTGTTGGCAGGTACCTGGAACTGATGAATGCCAGTATTGAATACAAAACAGAATTGTATAAAGGAACCTCTTTCACCATTACATTTTAAATTGGTTTTTTGTAAAAAATCAAATTCCATTTCGCAACGCTTACCCATTATCGCGTTGATATGATCCGTTATCTGGAAGGGATATGAATGTTAAGGTTCCCTCAAAAAATTCCCATTACAGATATTATCTGATTGCTTACCCGAAATTTGTGCCCCGCAAGATTATGATCTCAGTATCAGCAGGCTGGCTTTATAGATGCCATTTGATCATAATCACTCCAC
>CBIHLW010000104.1:0-8303 GCA_966210755.1 uncultured bacterium | reverse complement strand
CTGGTGGATTGTTATTATTACCGGCATTGCTGTTATCGGCATTCATGGATATGAACTCCATATTTTATGCTGTTTATTTTCTTTTCATTGCAGCATTGATGCTGGTTGAACATATCAGGAGAACAAAACTGCTTGGAATAAAATCTGGTATCAGCATTACATGGGTATTATACAGGCTCATTTTATTAATTGTATTATTATATGTTCAATAAAATTGTATTGGCAGGCGGTTCGGGTTACCTGGGACAGGTGCTAACCGGTTATTACAGGGACAAAGCGGAAAAGATCATCATCTTAAGCAGGCGTCAGCAGGCATCGGATAAAAATATTATGTACACTACCTGGGATGGAAGATCAGAAGGCCAATGGAAATCTCAGCTTGAAGATTGTGATCTCCTGATAAACCTAAGCGGTAAAAATGTTAACTGCCGCTATACAGTAAAAAACCGTGAGGAGATTCTTCAATCAAGACTGGATTCAACATCTGTATTAGGACGGATAGTGGCTTCACTCCAACATCCTCCCCGCACCTGGATCAACCTTGCTTCAGCTACCATTTACCGGCATGCAGAGGACCGGCCCCAGGATGAGGACCACGGTGATATTGGTAGCGGATTTTCTGTTGATGTTTGCAAGGCCTGGGAAAAAATATTTTTAGACCTGCCGCTCACAAACACAAAAAAAATTATACTCAGAACAGGTATTGTTCTTGGAAAGAGGGATGAAGTGATGCCGAAACTAATCAACCTGGCCAGGTTTGGACTTGGTGGCAGCATTGGTAATGGGGAGCAATATGTTTCATGGATACATGAACAGGACTTTGCAAGAATAACTGAATGGGTTGCGGATCATGCAAAAAATAATTCGGTGTATAATGTTACAGCACCGGGCGCCATAAAAAACAAGGAGCTGATGCGTATCATTCGAAAAACCTATGGTATAGGTTTTGGAATATCTACCCCACAATGGCTTTTGGAACTGGGTGCGTCCATAATAGGTACTGAAACAGAACTGGTATTAAAAAGCCGCTGGGTATATCCCAAAAAACTGATAGAATCCGGATTTCGTTTTCAGTTTCCGGAAGCGGACTTTGCCATCAGGGATATCATGAGCACCCGTTTGTAAACTGATCCTTCCATTAGTTTAACCCTCAATTTATTAGGTACAATCAATGGTCTTTTGAATTTAGTTCATTCTCACGTTAAAAAACTCAAAATAGATGAATAGGGAAGCGTTTTTTTGTTTAGGTTTGAAAAGCTAATTACACCCTTTTACCATGAGTACCAAAAAAACAAAAACAAATGGTGCATTACGTGCACCTGCCCGACCGGTTTTGCCTGAAGAGGTCGTTGCGGATTCCTCTGTGAAAAAGCCGCTCAAAAAATCTTCAAATGGCAGTGCTGCTGCCAGATCTGCCTTGCAGGAGGTGGAAGCTATTGATACAAAAGCTTTATTAAAAGTTCTGGCGGAAATGAAAGGTGGCAACTTCACTGTAAGAATGCCAAATGATGGTTTAGGTCTGCCTGGAAAAATTTATGATACACTCAACGACATTATCACCCTCAATGAAATACTTGTAAAAGAACTCACCGAAGCAAGGAAAATTATTGGTAAACAAGGTAAGCTTAACCACCGGGTTGAATTACCCCGTGTGGCCAGGGGATCTTGGGACACTGCCGCCGAATCAATCAATAGTCTTATATCCGATCTTGTTCACCCCACCATTGAAATTGCCCACGTAATTTCTTCTGTGGCCAAAGGAAATCTTTCACAGGAAATGCCCCTCCAGATCGGGGGGCACGTTTTACAGGGAGAGTTTGCCCGTATTGCAACGGAAGTAAACGACATGGTAAAACAGCTGAATCTTTTCTCTATGGAGGTAACACGTGTTGCCCGTGAGGTGGGTTCGGAAGGAAAACTTGGCGGACAGGCTAAAGTAAAAGGCGTAGCCGGTGTTTGGAAAGACCTGACTGATTCGGTGAACGGAATGGCAGGTAACCTTACCACCCAGGTTCGTTCTATAGCGGAAGTAACAACAGCTGTGGCCAAAGGCGACCTTTCTAAAAAAATTATAGTGGATGCCCAGGGTGAGATCCTTGAGCTGAAAAATACCATCAATACCATGGTGGACCAGTTGAACTCCTTTTCATCAGAGGTTACCCGTGTGGCACTCGAAGTGGGAACGGAAGGTAAGCTGGGTGGACAGGCACAGGTGGAAGGAGTAGGTGGAACATGGAAGGACCTTACAGACTCCGTGAACCAGATGGGATCTAACCTTACCGGACAGGTGCGGAACATTGCCGAAGTAACAACGGCTGTGGCCAATGGCGACCTCTCCAAGAAAATTACCGTGGATGTAAGGGGGGAAATGCTGCAGTTAAAAAATACCATCAATACCATGGTGGACCAGCTGAATTCATTTTCTGCCGAGGTAACCCGTGTTGCCCGCGAGGTAGGCTCTGAAGGTAAACTGGGTGGCCAGGCAACGGTGAAAGGAGTGGGTGGTGTTTGGAAAGATCTTACGGATAACGTGAATCAGCTGGCCGGTAACCTTACCGTTCAGCTTCGCGACGTGTCAAAAGTTGCAACAGCCATCGCAAATGGTGACCTTACCCAAAAGATCACGGTTGATGTAAAAGGTGAGATCCTGCAGATCAAGGATGTGATCAATACCATGGTGGACCAGCTGAACTCCTTTGCTTCAGAGGTAACCCGTGTGGCACTTGAAGTGGGAACGGAAGGTAAACTTGGGGGACAGGCCACGGTGAAGGGAGTGGGTGGTACCTGGAAAGACTTAACAGATAATGTGAACCAGCTGGCAGGTAACCTTACCGGCCAGGTAAGAAATATTGCAGAGGTAACTACCGCGGTGGCGAATGGTGACCTGTCTAAAAAAATTACGGTGAATGCTGCGGGTGAGATCCTTGACTTAAAAAATACCATCAATACAATGGTGGATCAGTTGAACTCATTTGCCTCAGAGGTAACCAGGGTGGCCCTTGAAGTAGGTACGGAGGGTAAGCTGGGTGGTCAGGCAAAAGTGGAAGGCGTGGGCGGTACCTGGAAAGACCTTACAGATTCCGTGAATGGTATGGCTTCGAACCTGACCGGCCAGGTAAGGAATATCGCCGAAGTAACAACCGCGGTGGCGAAAGGTGATCTCTCCCGTAAAATCACAGTGGATGTGAGAGGAGAGATACTTGAACTTAAAAATACCATCAATACGATGGTGGACCAGCTGAACTCATTTGGTTCGGAGGTGGTGCGTGTGGCAAGGGAGGTTGGTACGGATGGTAAGCTGGGTGGCCAGGCCGATGTGCCCGGAGTGGAAGGCTTATGGAAAGATCTTACAGATTCGGTAAATAAAATGGCATCCAATCTTACTTCACAGGTGCGTAACATAGCCGAGGTAACCACCGCTGTGGCCAATGGTGACCTGTCGCGTAAAATTGAAGTGGACGTAAAAGGAGAGATGCTTGAATTAAAGAATACCATCAATACGATGGTGGACCAGCTTCGTGGATTTGCCTCCGAAGTAACGAGGGTGGCAAGAGAAGTGGGTACGGATGGAAAACTGGGCGGACAGGCCAACGTGCCGGGTGTAGGAGGTACATGGAAGGATCTTACCGATTCAGTAAATGGAATGGCTTCTAATTTAACCGGACAGGTTAGGAATATTGCAGAAGTGGCCATTGCGGTTGCCAATGGTGACATGAGCCGTAAGATCACGGTGGACGTAAGAGGAGAGATGCTGCAGCTGAAAGAAACACTGAATACCATGGTGGATCAGCTGAGGGCCTTTGCATCGGAGGTAACAAGGGTGGCCCGTGAGGTGGGTTCGGAAGGTAAGCTGGGTGGACAGGCCTTTGTACCAGGCGTAGCCGGAACGTGGAAGGACCTTACCGATTCGGTGAACCAGATGACCGGTAACCTCACCTCACAAGTACGGAATATTGCAGAGGTTACAAAAGCGGTGGCTTCGGGTGACCTTTCCAAAAAAGTAACGATAGACGTAAAGGGAGAGATCCTTGATCTGAAGAATACCATCAATACCATGGTGGACCAGCTGAACTCCTTTGCCTTTGAAGTAACAAGGGTGGCCAGGGAAGTGGGAACGGAGGGAAAACTTGGAGGTCAGGCGGAAGTGCAGGGCGTGGGCGGTACCTGGAAGGACCTTACTGACTCCGTGAACATGATGGCGTCCAACCTTACCAACCAGGTGCGTGGTATTGCAAAAGTGGTAACCGCCGTGGCAACGGGTAACCTCAAACAAAAACTTACCATTGTTTCAAGAGGTGAGGTGGCCCAGTTGATTGATACCATCAATGAAATGATTGATACCCTCGCGGTATTTGCCGACCAGGTAACCACCGTGGCCAGAGAGGTGGGTGTGGAAGGAAGACTGGGTGGACAGGCATCCGTACCGGGTGCATCTGGTATATGGAAAAATCTTACAGAAAATGTGAACCAGCTGGCGGAAAACCTCACAACACAGGTACGTGCCATTTCCGATGTTGCATCCGCGGTAACCAAGGGTGATCTTACCCAGATGATCCGTGTGGAAGCACAGGGAGAGGTGGAAGAATTAAAAGACACCATCAACCAGATGATCGCCAATTTGAAGGAAACTACATTGCGTAACCAGGAACAGGACTGGCTGAAATCAAACCTTGCGCAGTTCACCCAAATGTTGCAGGGACAGAAAGACCTGAATACGGTAACCAAGAGAATACTTTCAGAGCTGGCACAGGTGGTGAATGCACAGCAGGGTATGTTCTATATCCTTGAACAGGATGAAGACGAACAAAATAAAAAATTAAGACTTTTTGCATCTTATGCTTATGGCGATGATCTTGCTATTTCAAAGGAATTTGCATTAGGACAGGGACTTGTTGGACAGGTAGCCGTAGAGAAAGAAAGGATACTGCTAACCAATGTTCCCAAAGATTATATCAAGATAGGTTCCGGCCTGGGTGAATCTTCTCCGGTGAGTGTAATAGTATTGCCGGTGTTATTTGAAAAAGAGATCAAGGCCGTGATTGAACTGGCTTCATTTGATAATTTCAGTGAAACACACCTCGATTTTCTAAGTCAGCTTACAGAGAGTCTTGGTATTGTATTGAATACAATTGAAACCAATACAAGAACCGAGGAACTTCTGGAACAATCCCAGTCACTTACAGATGAATTAAGAAGGACCAACGAGGAATTGCAGGATAAAGCACACCTTCTTGTAAAACAAAAAGAAGAAGTGGAGGCAAAGAACAAAGAGGTGGAAGAAGCCAGGCGTTCGCTGGAAGAAAAAGCAGAACAGCTGCAGCTTACCTCCAAATACAAATCGGAGTTCCTTGCCAACATGTCGCACGAGTTGCGTACACCACTGAACTCATTGCTGATCCTTGCACAACAATTGTATGAGAACAGGGAAGGGAATCTTTCCGAGAAACAGGTTCGTTATGCCAAAACCATCCATAGTTGCGGTGATGACCTGATTCAGCTGATCAACGACATACTTGACCTTTCTAAAATTGAATCCGGTTATATTTCAACGGACTTTATCAATGTACGGTTCAACGAGATCACTTCCTTTGTTGAAACCACATTCAAGCACGTTTCTGAAAATAAAAATCTCAGGTTCAATATTGAAATGGATCCGGACCTTCCTGAAACCATTGAAACCGACGTACAGCGTTTGAACCAGATACTCAAGAATCTTTTATCAAATGCCTTCAAGTTCACTGAAAAAGGCGGTGTGCAACTGAAGATCTATGATGCGCATAAGAACTGGAAAACGGGTAATCCCAATCTGGACCGGGCAAGAAAAGTAGTGGCTTTTGAGATCAGCGATACCGGCATAGGAATATCAAAGGACAAGCAAAACATCATATTTGAAGCCTTTCAGCAGGCGGAAGGTTCCACTTCAAGAAAATATGGAGGAACAGGTTTGGGATTGTCCATCAGCCGCGGTCTGGCAGACCTGCTTGGAGGATCCATTGAACTGGAAAGTGAAGTAGGCGGCGGAAGTGCTTTTACGCTTTTCCTGCCTATTGATTATAACCCTACCATGGTGAAGAAGGAACCCAAATCAAGTTTAACCATAAGCGAGTACAAGCTTGGTGAAAGCAGCGATGATATAAACATTCATTCTGTTCCAACCATAAAAGTTACGGAGGTCAAAGATCTTGATCCGCTCAATGAGATCATCAATGAGATTGGTGATGACCGTAATAATATAATGAGTAATGATAACGTGGTACTGGTGGTGGAAGATGATCTGCGCTTTGCAAAGATCATGGTTGAAAAAGCGCATGAGTATGACTGTAAGGTGGTAGTAGCCACCAGTTTTGGTGATGTATTTGATCTCACCAATAAATACAATCCGATCTCGGTAACGCTCGATGTAAAACTACCCGATGCTTCCGGCTGGCGGATACTGGATCTTTTTAAGAATGATATCAACTTCAGGCATATTCCGGTTCACCTTATATCGGGTGAGGAAAACAGGCTGCTTGCCATGCAGAGAGGCGCCAGAAGTTTTCATCTCAAGCCATTGAAGAATGAAGCACTGGATGTTTTGTTCCATGATATTGTTGATTACCATAACCGCAAGCCCAAGCGTTTGTTGATTGTTGAGGACAATGAGATCGATTCCTCTCAGATGGCCAGGATACTTGACAATGGAGACATGATACATATCGAAATTGCCAATTCAGGAGAGGACGCGCTGGAGCTGATCCGCAATAATATTTATGACTGCATTACCGTTGATTTTATGCTGCCGGATATTGGTGGTTTGGAATTTGTGACACAAATAAATAATATCAACAAATTGCAGATGACGCCTGTGATTATTTATTCGGCCAAGGATTTTTCACCAAAGGAAAGAACACAGCTTAAACAATATGCCAACAGAATATTATTAAAGGATGTGAATTCACTTGAATTATTACTGGAAGAAGCTGTTCTGCATCTGCACCTTGACCATAAGGACCTGTTACCTGAAAAACAAAAGATCATAGAAAACCTGAGGTCGAAGGAAGATGTGCTTGCCAATAAGAAAGTGCTGGTGGTAGATGATGATGTTAGAAACCTGTTTGCACTCACTACCGCTTTTGAAAGATATAATATACATGCCATTACCGCTGAAAGCGGCCAGGAAGCAATTGATATACTTGGAGAGAATGGTGATATTGACATTGTGCTTATGGATATCATGATGCCTGAAATGGATGGTTATGAAACCACCCAAAAGATCAGGAGGGAGCATAAAAACACACACCTGCCCATCATTGCCGTAACGGCCAAAGCCATGAAGGGCGACAGGGAAAAATGTATTGAAGCAGGCGCCTCCGATTACATTACCAAACCAGTGAAAATAGACCAGTTGTTATCACTTATGAGAGTGTGGTTATATAAATGAAAATAATGGAAATTACCAGGAAAGATGATATAACGGATAGTAAATCACCTGTGAAGATCCTTGCCGTGGACGACCGGGAAGATAACCTCCTGTCCATAGAAACCATTCTGGAAAGGGAAGATTATACCATTGTAAAAGCAGGCTCGGGAAGGGCTGCATTGAAGATACTTTTACAGCAACACGATTTTACGCTGATCTTAATGGACGTTCAGATGCCGGATATGAATGGCTTTGAAACAGCTTCACTTATTTATGAAAGGGAAAAGCTACGGCATATTCCAATTATATTTATTACTGCGCATAACCAGGGCGAGGAAAGAATGTACGAAGGATATAAAATGGGTGGTGTTGATTTTATCTATAAGCCCATCAATCCTGAATTGCTGCGTTATAAAGTAAGTGTGTTTGCTGAATTATACCAGAAAACACACCAGTTGCTCAATCATGAACAAAAATTGCTTTCCGCCAACCGCAAACTGGAAAAGGATGTTGAAGAAAGAAGACTTACCGAAGAAAAGATCCGCTTGTTGAACCAGCAACTGGTTGAAAATAATTTCCAGCTGAAGAATACCATTGAAGAACTCGACAGGTTTGCCTATGTGGCCTCGCACGATTTACAGGAGCCCTTAAGAAAGATCCTGGTGTTCAGCGATAAGATACAGACCAAATACAGGGATGCCGTGGATAAGGAACTGCACAGGAGCCTTGAAAAGATCGTAAAGGCATCGGAAAGAATGCAATCTCTGATCAATGACCTGCTGCGATTTTCAAGAGGCGCCTCAGGAAGTGAGGACTTTGTTTTTATTTCATTGAATGGCCTGATGAATGAGGTGCTGGCGGATATGGAGATCGACATTGAAAAATCTGCTGCACAGATTCAGGT
>CBIHLW010000103.1:0-8318 GCA_966210755.1 uncultured bacterium | reverse complement strand
ACATAACCGTGGTGCTAAATTCGATTTTGAAAAAGCAAGATGGTTCATTCACGAATGGATCAAAAAAACCGATGTTAACAGGTACAGGGATCTGGTGAAAATGATATTTGATAAAAAGGGCCTGGTTATAACAGATGATCTGTATTTTGAGAAAGTGCTTTCCCTTGTCAGGGACCGCTGTACCCTGCTCACCGATTTCTGGGAACATAGTTATTTCTTTTTTAGATCACCGGCCGAATATGATGCCATTCCCATTAAGGCCAAATGGAATGATGATAAGAAACAATTCTTCCATTCTTTTAATAAATCAATGCAAAGTGTAAACAGCTGGAATGCTGAAACACTCGAAGACCTGTTTAAACAACTAGCGGAGCAGACAGGCATTAAGCCAGGGGAATTACAACTGCCCCTCCGTATTATGCTTGTTGGCGGAAAATTCGGACCTCCGGTTTTTCAAATAGCTGAAGTACTGGGCAAGGAAGAAACCATGGACAGGATCAACAGGGCATTGGAGGCCTTCAGGTTTTAGTTGACGATGGAAGTGGCCGGGCATCATTGAACTTTGAACTATTTTTACTTTATTCTATGCAGAAAATAAAACGTCCTGTACGTGTGCTTGTTGCAAAAGTTGGTCTTGATGGCCATGACCGTGGCGCTAAGGTAATTGCAACGGCTTTGCGTGATGCAGGAATGGAAGTAATTTATACAGGCTTAAGGCAAACACCGGAAATGGTTGTAACTGCCGCATTGCAGGAAGACGTGGATGCAATAGGCATCAGTATTTTATCAGGTGCGCATATGACCGTTTTCCCAAAAGTGGCTGCGTTAATGAAAGAGAAAGGAATGGATGACGTGTTATTAACAGGGGGCGGTATCATTCCCGACGAAGACATGAAACAATTACAACAAACAGGTGCAGGAAAACTCTTTGCACCGGGTACGCCTACCATGGAAATTGCGGATTATATAAAAGAATGGGTAGAGCAAAACCGTGCTTTCTGATATTTTGATTCATACGATCATCCATCATTTTTCTGTTGATATTTATACTATCTGCCAATATGTAGTTATTGATTAAAGCCGGAGTGATATTGAATACCGGCTTTACAATGCCACGGGCAATATTATGAGCATTATTGAAAGAAACGTCAGTGGCTCATGGCTCTGAGCCACTGGCATGATAAGATCAAAGTGCATTCCCCAGCTGGTAAATAAATCCTTCTGCCGACTTGGAAGGATGACTCCAGTTATGTCCAAGGCGTACAATAATGAGCTTCTTCCCAGGATGCACGTATACAAATTGTCCCAGAATACCCTGGGCATGAAAAGCATCACCCGCATACACTACCCTGTAAATTCTTTTTAAACCGTTTTGCAAGGCATATGATCTTAACTGCGCTCCTTTTTGTGTGGATGCAAATGAAACTGCCAACAAGGAATCTTCAAAATTTCTGAAATTATTGTTTGCCCACCATTGATTTTTATAACCGCCATTTGCATACAGGCTGTCCTTATCTGTTGAACTGTTCACCCAGGACTCAGGAACAATTTGCTTTCCCTGCCAGTTACCCCTGTTTAAATATAATCTTCCAAATTTTGCATAATCACGGGCAGCAGCATTGATACAGCAAAAAGCTCTTACAGTTCCCTTTTTATCACTATTCCATGATGCATCGTATTCCATTCCAACCGGAGTCCATATTTTTTCAGCTGCATAATCCTGTAATTTCCGCCCTGTTGCTCTTTCAAGGATGATAGCCAGCAATTGAGTATTCACACTTTTATAATCAAAACTTCCGGGTGTTGTTTCCAGTTTCAGATCCATAGCCGGCCTGGTAACATTTGATGAAAAGCCCATCCTGATCACATCACTGAAGGGGCTATAGTAATTTTCATTACTCTTTACCCCACTTCTCATATCCAGTACGTGCTGGATGGTAACCCTGTCAAAACCCTTATCATTTTTTCTTAGCTCCGGAATGTAATGAGTGATGGGTTCTTGCACGCTTTTTATATATTTCTCCTGTATGGCAATTCCTATAAGCGCGCTTACGAAAGATTTGGCAACAGAAAAGGAAGGTAGTCTGGTGGATTCATTGATATTTCCAAAATAACGTTCATAAAGAATCGTATCGTTCCTGATAACCAGGAAAGCATAGGAAAGTGAGTTGCGAAGGCTGGAATCAAGGTAGGCTTTCAGGTTGTCTTTTCCAGCAGTGTCATATGCAAAATGAAATGGCTGTGGTGAGGAAGCCAGTTCAACTGCATCCATTTTTTCGAGATCTTTCAGATCGAAATCTTTGTATTTATAAGCTTTGATAGCAGCACATGAATTTAGGAAGACAAATATTATGAAGGCCAGGAGGGAATTTTTCATAAATAATCAGTTATTCAAAATACACAAAAGACGGGTATCCATCATGTTTTACATTTGCTAAAATTTTCTTCATGTACCAGACTTTAGAAACCAGGCTTGAAAAAGGAATTTTCATGATCACTATTAACCGTCCTGAAAAAATGAATGCCTTAAACAAAGATGTGATGCAGGACCTTGGTAAGGTGATGGAAGAAATTGAATCTGATGAATTGATCAAAGGTGTAATTCTTACAGGGGCCGGACAGAAAGCATTTGTAGCAGGAGCCGATATCTCTGAATTCCAGGGCTTAACTACTACCGAAGGAAAAGCCCTTGCCAAAAAAGGCCAGGATATATTTTCCGGATTTGAAAATTGCTCCAAACCGGTGATAGCAGCGGTAAATGGATTTGCGCTGGGTGGCGGCTGCGAACTGGCTATGGCCTGTCACTTCCGTATAGCCAGCGACAATGCAAAATTTGGACAGCCTGAAGTGAACCTTGGGCTGATACCCGGATATGGAGGAACACAAAGACTGGTGCAATTGATAGGTAAAGGAAGAGCACTTGAATTATTAATGACAGGGAATATGATCGATGCCAGCATTGCCCTTGAATACGGTCTTGTAAATCATGTGGTGCCCCAGGACGATCTTATGCCTAAGGCCAAAATGCTGCTTGAAATTATTTTGAGCAAAGCGCCGCTGGCAATTGGATACTGCATCAAAGCTGCTAATGCAGTTTTTAGCGGAGAGGACGGATACAAAACTGAACTGAATGCCTTTGGTGAATGTTTCGCAACAGACGATATGAAAGAAGGAACCGCAGCATTCCTGGAAAAAAGAAAACCACAGTTTAAAGGGAAATAGAAACAATCGTGAATCGGCAATCGTGAAAATTTTTCCAGACCGGCGGGAAAGTGGAATATACCGGCCGGCAATCACGATTCCCGATTCCCCCTCAGGTTAAGCCTCACCCAAATATCCTTACTGTTTTCATATACCTTCCCATATAATACCTGTTGAGCGCCGTAATAGTTACGCCATATGCTTTGCCCGAAGTGGAATGTATAAAACTTACCTGGCCTTTGTCATTGCTTACAATGATACCCATATGACCCACAAATCTTTCAGTACTGTCCGTGCCGGTAAATAATATCAGGTCACCTGGTTTTGAGGTCTGCAGATCTACCTCCTGGCCTACTTCCGTAAAATCAATTGAAGAACGGGGCACTATAATATCAAAATGATTGAAAACATAGGTGATAAATCCAGAACAGTCAAATCCCTGTTTGGGGTCTGTTGATGCATATTTATACTTTACGCCAATTAGTGTTTTGGCAAATTCTATTACCTGTTCCGGCCTTACACCACGGGTATCGATTTCTTTTCCGGAGAAAAATTTTTTTATGGTTGGATCCTTATGTATGGATCCTGCTAAAACCGAATCAGCGAGCTTTAATGAATCAGCTCTTTTTAATGAGTCGGCAACCCTTAACGAATCGATATGTGCATAAGCGGCAAAGGAATCCTGCGATGTCATCTGGTTTTCGTCCTCGATCACATAAATGCAGGACATCCATCCGGCAGCAATAAAAACAACTATACCATATATGACTTTGCTCATACCCAATCTGTACAATTTTCGGGCTAAATTTGCGGCACTAATTCAACTTTATGCCTGAATACAGAATAGAGAAAGACACTATGGGCGAGGTTAAAGTACCTGCAGATGCCTATTTTGGCGCTCAAACCCAGAGAAGCATCGAGAATTTCAAGATTGCCCAGGATATCAACCGAATGCCCATAGAGATCATCCGGGCCTTTGCCTATTTGAAAAAAGCGGCTGCCATCACCAACTTCGAAGCGGGAATTTTACCCAAAGAGAAAATGGAACTGATAGGGAAAGCTTGCGATGAGATACTGGAAGGTAAACTCGATGATTATTTTCCACTTGTAGTATGGCAAACCGGAAGCGGTACCCAAAGCAATATGAATGTTAATGAAGTGGTTGCCTACAGGGGTCATGTATTGAATGGAGGCCAGATAGCTGATAAAGAAAAAACGCTTCATCCCAATGATGATGTGAATAAATCACAATCGTCAAACGATACCTTCCCGACAGCCATGCATATTGCTGCCTATAAAATGCTGATAGAGGTAACCATTCCAGGGGTTGAAAAATTGCGTAATACCCTGGCTGAAAAAGCCAGCGCTTTCATGGATGTGGTCAAGATCGGACGCACGCACTTTATGGATGCCACTCCATTAACCCTGGGCCAGGAATTCAGCGGTTATGTTTCGCAGCTGGACCATGGTTTGAAAGCCATTAAAAATACACTTGCCCATTTATCAGAGCTCGCGCTGGGGGGCACCGCTGTAGGAACCGGAATCAATACACCTGATGGCTATTCTGAAAATGTGGCCAGGCATATTGCCCGCCTTACCGGCCTGCCTTTTATTACAGCAAAAAACAAATTTGAATCGCTTGCTGCGCACGATGCCATAGTTGAATCGCATGGCGCCCTAAAGACCGTAGCTGTAAGCCTGATGAAGATTGCAAATGATATTCGCATGCTCTCGTCCGGCCCACGGTCAGGCATAGGCGAGATCCATATCCCGGACAATGAACCCGGTTCTTCAATTATGCCCGGTAAGGTTAATCCAACCCAATGTGAAGCGCTGACCATGATAGCTGCACAGGTAATGGGTAATGATGTTGCTATTGGTATTGGCGGGTCTATGGGTCATTTTGAACTGAATGTATTTAAGCCATTAATGATCTACAATTTTCTGCACAGCGCAAGACTCATTGGTGAGGGCTGCGTGAGCTTTAATGATAAATGCGCAGCGGGAATAGAACCCATCTCCGCCAATATCAAAAAGCATGTTGACAATTCACTTATGCTGGTAACAGCACTCAATACAAAAATCGGTTATTACAAAGCAGCAGAAATTGCACAAAAAGCACATAAGGAAGGGACCACATTAAAAGAAATGGCCGTAAAACTGGGATATGTAACGGCTGAAGAATTTGACCTGTGGGTGGATCCGGGAAAGATGGTTGGGCTATGAGCTGCGAGTTGTGAGCTATGAGCTGCGCGCTGTGAGTTGTGAGGAAAACCCCGAAGCGCGCAGCTCGCAGCTTTCCTGCCCCATTTGCTTTTCCCCAATACATTCCTTAATTTAACAATGCATAGATAAACGTATTCGGTACCCTAAATTCCAACCGGTATGAAAGAAAGATCCAGGTATGCCCTTCAATACAGCGGTTACCCGCTTTCAGTGGCAGATCATAAAAAGGAAAAGTTTCAAACTTCGGTTTTGAAACTCACCAGTAAAGAATTAAGTATTCAAACCACCTTTATTCAGCAAAACCCAATTACAAATGAAGCCCGTCACTGGGATGTGAATTGGTTTGGATCGTATGAATGATCAGAGTTTGACAATCTTTTCTGTTTGTATTATTTGCCCGTAGGCATTTGATACCTGTAAAAAATACATCCCTGTATTGAGCTGTCTGATATCAATGATTACTTCATTTTTTGTGGACCTTTTCTCTTTCATCAACACACCCGACATATTGAAGATGCCTACCGTATATGGTTTGGCAATATCCAATTTAACTGAAACGGTAACTTTTTCATTTGCAGGATTCGGATATACGGTGATCTTTCTTTCTACTGCTCCCGGTTGTAATAAAGTATGCTCATTGATGGGAAGAATAATTCCTGAATAAGAAAACTCGAGTATCCGCCCTGCATTCGGCGGCGGGGTTCCACCTCCGTTAAAACTTCCTGTTGGTCCTGAGGTTTGGCCGCTTGCATCGCAGGCCAGGTAAATTTTCAATCCATCAGGAGACATGGCCAGGTCCCTGAAACGGCCTTCTCCCCTGAAATAAGTAGCGGTATCCGTGCCTCCCGCATTATTTGCAATTCCTGTACCTGTTGCATTTAGTTTAAGCCTGAATACCCGTCCTGCTTTTAAGCAGGGTATCAATAAGGAATGCTGCCAACCTGGAATTTTGTTGGCACTATAAACATCAATACTGGAAGGCGCAACGGTAGGCCACCCTGTAAAACCAGAAGGCAGGCTGTTGATCTCTGACTGGTTTATGGTGAACAGGGTTTTCACTGGCTGAGTATTGGCAGGCGTAGCCGTGCAAAAAGCATCTTCGTCCACACCCGAATAGCCCCCAAGGGTTAATCCTGTGTAATTATCATCACAATATCCCGACATGCGGTTCCATCCATAATTTTTTCCGGGCGACAGGATATTGACCTCATCGTCTGTTTTATCTCCGTGTTCAGAATTGAACAGGATGCTGGTACCATTTACATTCGCCCATACAATGCCCTGTGAATTGCGGTGTCCCATTGAATACACATAGTCTCTTGGAGAAATTGAAGCACTGTTATAAAATGGGTTATCATCCGGAACCCATGCATCCTGTCCGGCATCTCCATCGGATTCCGTATTCAGGCGTATTGTTTTCCCTTCCAGTACATCTGTTGCCTGCGCATTGTTTGTTCTTGAACTATTATTGAACTGGCCTGCTCCCATATCGCCTATGGTATAATATAATTTGAGGTCAGGACCTATGATGAGCCTTCCGGAATTATGGTCATTACTTCCGGGCATATTATCAAGTATGGTAACAGGATTAGTTAATGTATTCCCACTGTAATCATACCTCACTATCCTGGTATTGAAATAACAGGGATTCGAAGAGCCTGAATTGGTTGAACAGGTTTGTCCGGTAGGCCTGTTATATACATATGCCAGGTACACCCATGGTTTAGCGGCCCGCACTGCCGGATCAGCACTATATAAATCAGGATGCAATGCCATGCCCATCAATCCCCCCTGCGGCCACCGGCCACCGTCACCGCTTGAAAAATTTTTGAGGGTAGAGAGGTTGATCAGCGTAGTAGCATTGCCATTGCTGATATTTATTCTTTTTACGAGGTAGGTAACACTCTCGGTAACCCAAATGGAATCATTGGGTCCATATATGATCTCCCAGGGCGAATTTAAACCTGAAGACACTGTTCTTTTTGTAAATGGTTCACCCTGGGCATAAGGTACATTATAAATAAACAGCCAGCCCAGGATTATGATACATCTTCTGATTTTGTACATAGGAGGCTTGGATTTACCACAAAATACCCTACTCCCTTTCACCAATCAATAGTAATAATCCCAGCCGTTTCTGCCCGGAAAAATGAGTAAAAAAACAGAGGTTTCACCTATTGCAGCACAGCAGAATACATAGTATCTTGTAATAGATCCAGACCAATTAAAACCAATCCTGACTATGAAACACAATACAACCATATCATATAGTTTTGGTGTATTGGTATTGATCCTCCTTCAAACACTTTCCACTGCTTCATATGCGCAGAGTATAGACTTTGGCAAGAGTTATATCAACATCACCAAAGGCACCAATGGTGGTACCGTTGAGCCAAATGATATTCTGGAGATCAGGGCATCTATAGTTGTAAGATCAGGCACATACGACAGTTGTGCATATTTCGATTTCATTCCAGCCGGCACCTCCTATATTCCAGGCACCATTAGAGTTTTGACAAATGAAGGAAAGATCTATAAACAATTTACTGATGCCATGAATGATGACCAGGGATGGAGAAATGGAACAAGCATCAGGATCAACCTTGGATACCGGGGCAATGCAAATCCCGCAACGGCATTCAGAAGAGGAAGGATCGTGAATAATCACAGGCCTTCATTTTTTGGAAGCACCTGTATCATGATCGCATCGTTCAGGGTGAGGGTGACCGCTTCATATAATTCAACCATAAGCATAGGCGGTGGATACATGACCTACAGGCCACTATCCGCAGGACTCAGAAACTTTACCTTCCCTGCAAGAACCATTGCGGTATACCAGAATGTTGGTATCTGTCCAAATGCCGTTGGTGCGAATGCGCTGGGTACTGAGT
>CBIHLW010000102.1:0-8345 GCA_966210755.1 uncultured bacterium | reverse complement strand
CCTTCTCTCCCATGTTCATTTATAAAGTTAATAATCCCTATGATGCCAATTGCTCTCAGGGAGCACACCCTGCAGATCTGCTGGAACTGATGCAGGAAAATGGTGTTCCTCTTTTCAGTGATTTTTCTGCCAATTGCCTGTCGCCTACGGAAAGAGATTTTGTGAAGGCCAAACCAAACAGGATCAATGCCATGCAGAAGATCTTTTACCATACGCCCTACCAGGGAACTATGGTATCAACAACTGATGTATTGAAGATCAAAAAGTCATTGAGCGAAGGTAATCCGGTTGTGATTTCATTTGTTTGCCCTCCTAGTTTCCAGTATGCCAGGGAAGTTTGGCAACCGCATGAAAGCCCTTTGATCGTAAATAATAACCAGCATGGACGTCATGCAGTATGTGTTGTGGGTTTTGATGATGATTTACACGGTGGCGCCTTCGAGATCATGAACAGCTGGGGAACCAAATGGGGCAATGGCGGATTTACCTGGGTTCCCTATGAAACATTCAGAAAGTTTACCTATGCAGCTGTTGAACTGGAGAAGTTTGAAAAACCCCAGACTCTTTCAAAGCTAAGCGGGTCGGTAAAGGTGCTTGATGTAAATAATAATGCAATGACGGCTACAAAACAAAATGCCTGGCACTATAAACTCGACCAGCCTTACACAAGCGGAACAAGGTTCAAATTATTTGTAAACAATAATGAACCTACCAATATGTTTGTTATAGGGGCAGACTCTAAAGGAAATTATGCCACACTATTTCCATATACCAAAGCCATCAGTTCATCTCTGAGTTATCCTAATTCAACCGTGGCCATACCATCGGAGCATACGCACATCAAAATGGATAATAATAAAGGCCGGGATTATCTCCTGGTCATTTATACCAAGAATGCCGGATACGATATTGATAAAGTGATTGGCCAGCTCAAATATGCTGGTGGAACCTTTCCGCAAAAAGTAAGTACTGTACTTCAAAGTTCAATGAGGAATAACCAGATCAATTTTGATCCTAAAAAAATATCGTTTACATCAACGCAGGCCGATAAGGGAGATGTGGTATTGCTGATAGAAATAGAACATATTTGAGCCGTTAGCCTATAGCCAATTGCCTATGGCTTTTGGCTTATGGCTTCCAAATGCCGCACTACCCTGCTTACCGGCAATCCCATCACATTATAGAAATCTCCCTTTACGGATCTGATACCTACCACTCCAATCCATTCCTGAATGGCATAGGCACCTGCTTTATCGTAGGGCTTGTATTTGTCCACGTAAAACGCAATCTGTTCTTTGCTCAGTTCATGAAATTCAACATCAGTTTTATCTGCAAAGGCTATCTCAGCATGATCTTCTGCAATTACAACACCTGTTATAACCTGGTGATGGGCGCCGCTTAATTTGCTCAGGATCTGAATGGCGTCGTCGCGGTCTTTTGGTTTTCCAATTATTTCATTGTTTAATACCACCATTGTATCTGCAGCAATGATGATGCTGCCTGGATACTTATGCTTTATGGCCTGCGCTTTTTGCCTGGCAATATATATAGCAGCTTCAGAAGCCGGTAAGTGAGGAGGAAATGTTTCATCTGTTGGTTCAATCACAATTTCAAATGGCACCTCCGCCCATTCCAGCAATTGTTTTCTTCTTGGTGATTGTGATGCCAGGATGATCTTAGCCATAGCTTAAAAATAAATTCCGAAAAATAACATGGATAATATCCCCGATAACATGATCAGTTTACTGATGCTGCTCAAAAAGGCAAAATCCTTTTTGTTTTTTGCCTTTGCCAGTCTGAAAAGTAAAAACAATAAGGGTATCAGAATAAACAGAGCACTATAGGTTATGGCTATCCATCCTCCTTCCCATCTTATTATGTTTAATTGAAGGAAGAGAATTGCAGCTAATAATACTATGGTCCAGATGGAAACATAGATCTTTGAAGCCCTCAGGCCTGAAACTATAGGCAGGGTTCTGCAACCATAGCGGGCATCACCTTCCATATCTTCCATGTCCTTAACCGCTTCCCTGATCAGTGAACTGATGAATGCAAAGCCGGCATATAAAAAAGCTATCCTGAAGAATTTTACAGTTTCTTCATCACTTCCCATAATGGCAAGTTTGGGAGAGGTGTAGGCAAAAAATAAGATCAGTACCGTCCAGGCGGTTAATAGAGAGATCACGATATTGCCGATCAGGAATTTTCTTTTCAGGGATGTTGAATAGAACCAAAGCAGGATTACACAAATGAAATTTGCAAAAATGAGATACCATTTATCTAATCCAACTGCCAGGGCTGTGGCAATTATCCCTGCAATGCTCAACACAAAATGCCAGATAATGGCCCACCTCCGGTGAATATATTTTGCAAAAACATTCTTGCTTGGCTTATTGATCTGATCAATATTCAGGTCAAAATAATCGTTAATGATATAGCCGGCCGCGGCAATGAGCACCGAGGCAATTACGATCCAAACCAGGATAAATAAATGCTCATCTTCAAACAGAGGCAGATAAATACAGTAATAAAATAATACCTGCGTCAGTGCAATAAATAACAGGTTTGGCCACCGGATCAGTCTGAAAAAAGCTAGGATAAATTTCATTATGTATTTTATCGTGAAGACATGTCTGGAATATAATTCCACTGGTCATTCAATTTCAAAACCTTTTCTATCACATCCCTTACACAGCCCGAACCGCCCTTCATGGGTGAAATGTACTTACTGATTTTTTTTACCTCCATGGCTGCATCGGAAGGGCAACAGGGCAGGCCGGCCTTTTCCAGCACAGGCAGATCAGGCAGGTCATCACCCATATATAATATCCTCTTCCATGATATGCCATGCTGTTCAATATAGTTATCGAGAAATTTTACTTTGTCCTTTAAACCAAGATGAACCTCTTTTATTCCCAGGTATTGCAAACGGCTGATCACAGGTTCGGAAGCGCCACCTGAAACCACAATCACCTTATATTCATTATGCAGTGCCATTTGAAGGGCCAGGCCATCCTTGATATTCATTTTCCTTGCCTGTAATCCATTGTCAAGCAATAAAACACTTCCATCGGTCATTACACCGTCAATGTCAAAAACAAAACTATTGATATCCTGGAAAAGTTCTAAAACATTCATAATAAAAAGCGCGAAATTGAAAATGGAAAATATCTTCCCGCTCAAAAATAACAACTGCAGAAGGATTATTCCCTATTTTAAATTTCGCAGGTATTAAGTATATGTTACATGTTAAGATTATTAAGGGGAAATAATGTAACGTAAACTTCTCACATCTATATTCATCTATGGGTTATGGGCCTCACATTCTTTTATGCTCTTTGTAAATAATTCATAGATAGCTTTCAATGGCTGATACTTTTCTAATGCTGCAAGATGACTGTTAATGGTTTGCTGATCGTTTCTTATTGCAGGCCCTGTTTGCGATAAAGAAGGTAATAAATGTTCAGGTCTTGCTGCAGTTTCCTTTATTAGGGGTATCAGAATAGAAAAATCAATTCCTTCCTTTTGGCAATAATTCTCTGTGAGCACGTATAAATGATTTACAAAATTATTACAGCATACTGCAGCAAGATGAAGTTTCAGCCTTTCTTCATCACTGGTTTCAATTACTTTATCTGAAATGCTGTGTGCCAGCGTATCCAGTGTTTTCAGCGTTGCTTCATCACCGGCATCAATTAATATGGGTATGTCAGGCATATATTCTGTATCGGCCCGCAGGCTTTGTAAAGGATAAAAAACTCCATAACGGGAACTTGCATCCTTCAACACGTGCTTTGACACGGATGCTGCCGTGTGCACAATGATCTTGCCAGGTAATTGCAATTTCAGGGACACATCCCTGATAGAATTATCTGAAACGGCCAGCAGGTAAACGTCCGCATGTTCATTTATATGGTTCCATTGGCTTGCTGATGCAGATTCCAGTTCTTTCGCCAGTTCAGCGGCCTTTTTTATATTACGACCGTATACCTGTACAATCTGATGACCGGCAGCTTTTAGTTTTCGTCCAAGTACTGTAGCTGTATTACCAGAACCTATGATGACAATCTTCATTCGTAATTGAGTATAAGATTTGAACGTTAAAGTTAACCAGCAGCCTGAAAGATTCTTTTTTTGGTACAAATAATAAAGTTTGAACCTTTCAACTTAAACTTGCCTATGCATTTAGGACAGAGACTGGTTTTAAAATACGTAAGAACGAAGTTCAGGGTTCTCTCTTCATTTTCTAAAAGAAAAGCTGCTGAAAAGGCCTTTGTTTTATTCTGCACTCCGCAACAAAGGAATAAAAAGAAACTCCCTCCTGTTTTTGAAAGATCAGAAAAGATCCGGTTTTTATTCCAGGGGCAGATGGTGAGAGGTTACAGATGGTCAACTCAGCAATCCCGGAAAAAGGCTTTGATCGTTCATGGCTTTGAATCAAACGTGATCAATTTTGACAGGTATATAAAACCATTGACCCAAAAAGGTTATGAAGTGCTTGCTTTTGATGCGCCTGCTCATGGAAGAAGTTCGGGTAAATCCATAACCGCTGTAACGTATAAGGAACTCCTTGTTCATGTGTATGAACAATATGGACCTATAGATTCTTTTATATCTCATTCTTTTGGTGGTTTGTGCCTGGGTCTTGCCCTGGAAACATTACCCCATACCCAGCACCACAAACTGGTACTGGTGGCCCCTGCCGTTGAAACAACTACGGCCATAGACAATTTTTTCAGGTTCCTGCACCTTGACAAAGATGTAAGAAAGGAATTCGACCAGTTGATTATGGAAATGAGTGGGCATCTGCCTTCCTGGTATTCCCTGGCAAGGGCTTCACCTCATATAAAAGCACAGGTATTGTTTTTGCAGGATAGAGACGATAACATGACGCCGTTATCTGATGTTGAACCGATCATGAAAATGAACCATCCGAATTTTTGTTTCATCATTACGGAAGGTCTGGGGCACAGGAGAATTTATAGGGACAATAAAATATCCAAAGCCATCATTGAATTTTTATGACCGGTCATTTGCCAGGGCATATATCATTTTAAATCATTTTTATTTCATAATATGAATTCTTATTCTTACCTCGCCCTTGGCGATTCCTATACAATAGGTGAATCAGTTCCCCTTCATAGAAATTTTCCGTATCAGGTAGTGCAGAAACTGAGAAAAAAAGCATTGCCTTTCCTGGCTCCCGAGCTCATTGCCAAAACAGGATGGACCACCGATGAACTGGATGCCGCTATCCGGACGTATCAGTTTCTTCCCAGGTATGATTTTGTGAGTCTTCTGATAGGGGTTAATAATCAATACAGGGAAAGAGAGATCATAGAATACAAGGAGCAGCTCGAAGAGCTCATCAAAAGATCCATTGAACTGGCCAATGGTAAAAAAGAACATTGCATGCTGATCTCAATACCTGATTACAGCGTAACGCCTTTTGCAGAATCAAAGGACAGGGAAAAGATCTCAAGGGAAATTGATATGTTCAATGCAGTAAAAAAAGCTTTATCCATTCAATATAAAGTTCACTATATTGACATAACTGAAAAGTCGCGTAAAGCAAAAACAAACCCGGCACTGATTGCTCCGGATGGATTGCATCCATCTGAAAAACTTTATGAAAATTGGGCCGAAAAGATTGCTGAAACCATTAGTAATCAGGTGAAATAAACAGACGGGCTTCTCATCCAAAATACGTCTATAGTAGTTTAATTAGTTGACTTGCCTTATACTTGCATGTCCGCAATACTCATTTGCGGTCAAAAAAATGGAAGTGAATTCAGCCTATGCCTAAGAATTTGTTGATAGTAGAGTCGCCAGCAAAAGCAAAGACCATTGAAAAGATCCTTGGACCTGATTTCGAGGTCAGGAGTTGTTTTGGGCATATCCGTGATCTTGAAAAAGATGACATGGGTATTGATGTTAAAAATAATTTCAAACCACGTTATACGGTTCCGGATGAAAAGAAAAAAGTGGTGAGTGATCTCAAACAAATGGCAAAGAAAAGCAAGGAAGTGTGGCTGGCAACGGATGAGGACCGGGAAGGAGAAGCCATTAGCTGGCATTTATGCGAGGTGTTGGGCCTTGATCCAAAACTTACCAAAAGGATCGTATTTCATGAGATCACCAAACCGGCTATTCAAAAAGCAGTAAAGCAGCCACGAACTGTAAATATGGATCTGGTGAATGCACAACAGGCCCGCAGGATACTGGACCGCATCGTTGGATTTGAATTGAGTCCCGTACTCTGGCGCAAAATAAGCATGAAGAATAACCTGAGTGCCGGCCGGGTGCAAAGTGTTGCCGTTAGACTGATTGCAGAAAGAGAAAGAGAGATCAATGCTTTTACCGCCCAAAGCAGTTTCAGGGTGGAAGCTCATTTTACTGCGGATGATGTTTCCGGCAGGGCAATTGGATTCAAGGCAGAGGGACAAAGATTTCCTGAGGCTGCGGACGCCGAAGCTTTTCTTCAATCCTGTTCAGGCGCCGCATATAGCGTTAAGAACATCCTGGTAAAACCAACCAGGCGATCTCCTGCAGCGCCATTTACTACTTCAACGCTTCAACAGGAAGCAAGCCGCAAATTAGGTTATGGTGTTGCCCGCACTATGTTGCTTGCCCAGAAATTATATGAGAACGGGCATATTACCTATATGCGTACCGACAGTGTAAGCCTGAGCGAGACTGCAATGGAAGACATTAAGAAAAATATTGAAGAGGCATATGGCGATAAATATTTTCAGGCAAGGCGCTTTAAAAATAAAAACGAATCAGCGCAGGAAGCACACGAAGCCATAAGGCCTACTTATATGAACAATACCTCTGTTGGTGATCCGGATACCAGGCGTTTGTATGAACTGATCTGGAAAAGAACCATGGCATCACAAATGGCAGATGCTGAACTGGAAAAAACCATTGCCAAAATCCTTGTTTCTACCAATCAGGCAGAACTTTCTGCCGAGGGTGAAGTTCTAAAATTTGAAGGATTTTTAAAAGTATACCGTGAAGATGTAGATGACGAAGATGCTGAAGAAACGCAGGAAGGAATGTTACCACCCTTAAAAGAAGGACAAAAATTAGACTTCCATGAAATGAAAGCCATTCAGCGGTTTTCAAGACCGCTGCCCCGGTATACGGAAGCTTCTCTGGTAAAGAAACTTGAAGAGCTGGGAATTGGCCGGCCCTCCACTTATGCACCTACCATTTCCACTATTCTTAAAAGAGGATATGTTGAAAAACGTGACAAAGAAGGTGTATTGAGAAATTATAGCGTTTTTATACTGAGCAGGAAAAATAACATTGAAAAGAAAGAGGAAACGGAAACAACGGGTGCGGAAAAATCAAAACTTTTCCCTACAGATCTCGGACTGGTGGTTACTGATTTTTTGAAAATGTATTTTGATGATATCATGGATTATGGTTTCACTGCCAGAATTGAAGAAGAATTTGATGAAGTGGCGCAGGGAAAGATCAGGTGGAACCAGATGATCGAGGATTTTTATGATCCGTTTAAAAAGGATGTTGAAAAAACTATTGAAAGTGCAGAGAGGATCAGCGGTGAAAGAGACCTTGGTACGGATCCCATATCTCAAAAACCAGTTATGGCACGTATGGGCCGGTATGGACCAATGGTGCAGATTGGTAAAACGGAAGATGAAGAGAAACCCAGGTTTGCCAGGTTAAAACAAAACCAGAGTATTGAAACCATTTCTCTGGAAGAAGCACTCGACCTTTTTAAATTACCGGTAACACTTGGTTCTTACGAAGGCCAGGAAGTATCAGTGAATATTGGAAGATTTGGACCTTACGTAAAATTTGGCGAACAATTTATTTCCATACCAAAAGGAGAAGAACCGCTGGACCTTGATCTGGAAAGAGCCATAGAACTGATCAAAGAGAAGCAAAGAATAGATGCCCCAATTGCGGAATTCAATGGTCAGCCGGTTACCAAAGGAAAAGGCAGGTTTGGTCCTTTTATAAAATATGGCGACCTTTTTATCAATGTGCCAAGGGCATATAACTTCGATCACCTGTCGCAAAAAGAAATTGAAGAACTGATCACAAAAAAACTGGAAAAGGAAGCCAACCGTTATATACAGCAATGGCCTTCAGAAAAGATCTCAATTGAAAATGGAAGATGGGGACCATTCATAAAGTTTGGCAAGAAAATGTTGAAGCTTGGCAGAAAAGAGGAAGGCGAAAAATATACGCAGGAAGAACTGGCAAATATTTCCATTGAAGAAGTTAAGAAAATGATCGAATCGCAGGTGCCTGGTGCCTTTGCAAAAAAAGCAGCAAAAAAATCACCCGCTAAGAAACGCTCTGTAAGGAGC
>CBIHLW010000101.1:0-8372 GCA_966210755.1 uncultured bacterium | reverse complement strand
GGGGAAGTGAACTGGATGAGGACGATAGGTATGGTTAGGGTTGGAGGATAAGTCAAAAGTCAAGAAGTCAAAAGTTAAAATGAAAATCCTGACTGTACCGTCGTATGTTTATTTTCAATCGGGAAGATTTAAATATCATTTATCTTTCGCCATACTTATCTTTTGTTTTTACATGATTTGCGGGCCCTGTAATGATTTTACATTTTTCATTTTGCATTTGTATTGATTTTAATTTTGACCTTTGAATTCCCTGATCAAAACAAAAACCATGTCAGACCTCCTTGTTCCTTTTGATTTTTCGAAAAATGCAATAAAGGCATTAGACCAGGCGATCCTGATATCATCGGTGAATCATAAAAAAATTGAGGTATTGCATATCACAAATGAGAGCGTGAGCAGGCAGTATCCAAAAAACTGGAAGTATAATGGAGATATTAAGATCCTGAAAGAAAAACTGGAAGCGGTTGTTGAAGAAAGAAAGAAGTTGCTGGGCGCATCTGCCAAAACCGGTTTGCTGGTTAAAGAAGCAGCAACCATCTCCGGTGGCATCATTTCAGGAATGCTGCAGGGAAAATTAAAACTCCTGGTAATGGGAACACATGGCAGCAGCGGTGTTTATGACAAGGTATTTGGAACGAATACGGCGGTGATGGTCAATCATTCTATTTTTCCTATTCTGGTGATCCCGCATAACTGGAAACCGGTTGTGATCGATCATTGCGTTACGGTCATCAAGCTCAATAAGCTTTCATCGGTTTCAAAAAGATTGAAGGCCTGGGGAAAATTCTTTTCAAGTTCTGTTGAAGCCGTACAATTTACTATCCTCAAAGAAGCCGAAGGAACATATGCTAAAAAGGAACAGATCGATGGGATCCCCTGCCGGATTATTTTGAATCCTATAGAAACACCGCTTGCCCAGGATGTTTTGAATTTCACCAGAAAACTAAGATCATCACTGGTGATCTTGTTTACAAAAGAAAAGACATTCCTGGAAAAATTATTTCTTAACAATCTTACCTATAAGCTTTCCGGCAGCATCACCATACCACTGCTTGCCATACCCTACGAAGAAACAGGATCATGAACCGGTCTCCTCCTGAGGCGTTTCATTTTTCTTTTTTCTTTTCCTGAACTTTTCATAAACCATTAAAGAAAGATAAGAGGATAAGATACCTATGAGCATGCCTGCAAATACATCAGTTACAAAATGCTGTGCAAGGTATACCCTTGAATAACCCACGAAAAATGCAACCATTGGAAAGAAGAACACCCAAAACATTCCCCTGATGATAAAGGCCATTAAAAGTGCCAGCGTAAAAGCTGTGCTGGTATGTCCGTAGGGGAAACTGTTTCTGCCATGTGGTTTGAATCCTTCAATGATCCTGATCTTTTCTTCTCCCAATGCCAGTATGGGCCTGAGCTCTTCAGCAAACACAACCCGCTTCAGAAAGTGGGTCAGCACCGTACAAATGATCAGGGAAGCTATTACTGCAACAAGAAATTCCCTTTTGAACAGGATCACATAGATAAAAAGCGGTACCCAGATGAGGCCATCGCCCAGGTAGGTCCAGTATTGAAAAAAGTAATCAAATTGAGGATTGTTGTATTTATTGATGACCAGAAAAGAATCCTCTTTCCCAAAATAAAAAACAAAAATAGCCACCATCAAAGCCAGCAGTGTACTAAAAATAACAGCGATCCTGTAATGTCTATATTCTTTACTTTGCATCGGATTGGAATAGTTTAAGGGTTCAAAGATAAAAGGCAGAACAACCAATGGGCCAATATAAAAAACATTACCTGGTAACAGGCGGAGCAGGATTCATCGGGAGTCACCTGGTAAATGCACTGGTGAAGGATAAGGAGGCAAGGATTACCATCATTGATAATTTCGATCCTTTCTATCCGAGACAGGTGAAATTGATCAATACAGAGGGTTATGAACAGCACCAGAGTATTCTTTTGATCGACCGGAGCATTGAAGACCTTTCTTCTGCCGAATTGCAGATGATCCTTCCACAGAAGGTAGATGTGGTGATACACCTGGCAGCAAGAGCAGGTGTGAGGCCCAGCATCAGCCATCCGCTTGCCTATCAAAAAACAAATGTGCTGGGAACGCAGATGCTGCTTGACTTTGCAAAGGATACCGGCGTAAAGCAATTTGTATTTGCATCTTCCAGCAGTGTATATGGAGTAAATAAGAACCTGCCCTGGAAGGAAACGGAACAATTACAACCCATTAGTCCTTATGCCATGACCAAGTTGTCTGGTGAAGGAGCAGGCCATGTATTTAGTCACCTGCACGGGATCCGGTTCATTGCCTTACGTTTTTTTACCGTATTCGGTCCAGCCCAGAGACCCGATCTTGCCATCCATAAATTTGTAAAATCTATTGTACAGGACAAGCCCATTCCTCTATACGGTGATGGTTCAACCAGCAGGGATTATACTTATGTTGATGATATTGTAAGTGGCATACTTGCGGCCATTGAATATGACGGATCCTTATTTGAGATCATCAATCTTGGCAATAATTATTCGGTTCCCTTACTTGAGCTGATAAAAAATATTGAAGAAGTTACCGGCAGGAAGGCCGTTATAGACCGGCAGCCCGAGCAGGCGGGAGATGTGCCGCATACCTTTGCTGATATTTCAAAAGCGCAACGCCTGTTGCATTATCAGCCATCAACAACATTAAAGGCAGGACTGGAAAAATTTTACAGCTGGTTTTTGCAGCACAGGGAGATCCTGCAGCATTAAACAGTGATCTCCAGCGTTTCGTCTTTTTCTTTCTGGTGGATCTTTCTGACGTTGTATGTTTTTTTCTGTTGGGATTCAAAATAGGTTCGGACTGCAATTTCAGCAAGGATGCCGATGGTAACCAGTTGAATGCCTCCAAGTAAAAAGATCAATCCAAGTATCAGAAGTGGTTTTCCCCAGATATCATGACCCAGGATCTTTAACACAAGCAGATAAAGGTTGATGAGTAAACCAATTCCAAAACTGATGAAGCCAATGGTACCAAACAGGTGCATAGGTTTCTGCAAATACTTTCTGAAAAATACCATGAGTACCAGATCGGATAACACCCGGAATGTTCTTCCTATGCCATATTTACTTTTTCCAAATCTTCTTGGATGGTGTTTTACATCAACCTGTGTAATATGGGCACCCTGCAGTTTGGCCAGTACAGGAATAAACCTGTGCAGCTCACCATACAGGCCAAGATCTTCTGCAATTTCTTTTTTGAAAACCTTGAGGGTGCATCCGTAATCCCGGATATATACACCGGTCATACGTCTGATAAGTGCATTGGCGATCTTACTTGGAATTTTACGGAGAACCATACCGTCTTTCCGGTTTTTGCGGTTACCGGCCACCACATCCCAGTCTTCCTTTTTCGCCAGTTCCAGCATAAAAGGAATATCTGTAGGATCGTTTTGAAGATCGCCGTCGATCATGGCAATGTATCTTGCATTGGCATGGTCAATACCAGCGGTCATTGCAGTACTCTGGCCATAATTTTTCCTGAGCTCTACCAGTTTTGTTCTTTCATCCGCATGCAGGATGATCTGTTTGCGGGTATTGTCGGACGATCCATCATCTACAAGTACCACCTCATAATCAATTCCTGTTAAGGCATTCCTGACCGCTTCCAGTAAAGGCTGAATGTTGTCCTCTTCGTTCATCACCGGGATAACAACAGATAATTCTTTCATAATGATGCGCAAAGCTAAGCGGTACGGAGGAAAAAGAGATAAGCTAACCTCTTTTGCCGTCTTTCCCCTCCTTTAACCTCCTTTTTCTCCTTTAAGCTGCTAGTTTCCCCTCCGTTTTGCTCTGTCCCTCCTTTAACCTCTTAGTTCAACCTCTTAGTTTCCTTGCCCAAAAAAAACCGCTTTCCGTAGAAAGCGGTTGGGAATGGATGGTTGTTGGCAAATATTATTCGCCTGCATCCCGTTTTGCTTCTTCCTTCATTTTTTCATTGGCCGTGATCACAAATTCAACACGTCTGTTCATGGCGCGGCCTTCATCATTATCGTTTGTTGCCACAGGATCTTTTTCTCCCATGCCAATAGTGGATATCCTTGAGGATGCCACATCAGCGGATCTTAAATAAGTAGCTACCGCAGAAGCCCGGCGAACGGAAAGATTCTGGTTATACCTGATACTTCCTTTCGAATCTGTATGTCCAATGATCCGGATATCCGTATCCGGATATTTTTCCAGGATATCTGCCAGTTTATCAAGACTGGTTTGCGCGCTGTTACTTAAAACCGACTGGTCGTAACCAAAAAGAACTTTTTCTTTGAAATTGATCACAATGCTTTCTCCTTCTCTTGTGATCTCAGCATCACCCAGCACCTTTTCCATTTCTTCAGCCTGTTTATCCATTTTTTTACCGATGATACTTCCTGCTGCACCACCAATGGCAGCCCCAATTACAGCGCCTGCGGCCGTATTACCCATTTTCTTCCCGATCACCGCTCCAATAGCAGCGCCACCGGCAACACCTACCACCGCACCTTTTTGTGAGCGGTTCATGGTTTTACATCCTGTTGTTACCAATGCTCCAAGAGACAGAACTAAAAAATAACGTTGAATTGCATTCATAGAGTTTATTTATGGTTACAAGTTTCCAAACTTTATACCACGTTGAACCCTGAAATCAGAAAGGCACATAAATTTTTTGAGTCCTTTAAGGTTTTGAATACTTTTTAAAAAACTCATACGGTCTGTACAGGTAAAAAAAAGAGGCTGCATGAGCAGCCTCCTTAATATATGCAATGAAACGTTTATTGCTGTTGTTGTTTGTTCAGTTGTTCTTCAAAACTATTACTTACCGTAGTGGATTGCTGTTCTTTAATGGCGTTATAAAAAACAACTTTGGTTTTTGACTTGCCTTTCTTTGTTTTTACTTTCACTTCAGCCACTTCAGTATTGGCTCCTGCAGCATTGAATACGGCAACAGGATCAACATTGTCAAAATGCTTACCCAGTGCAATGCTCAAAGTGCTTGTAGCAGGATCAAAGTATAAAGTACCCTCGGGAATTTGTCTGCCGGAAGCAGATTTCTGGGCAATTACCCTGTAGATCCCTGGTGATTGTCTGAGGAAAGCTTTGAATTTGCCTTCAGGTAATCCTTCCACCCAAACAATTCCCTTGTTCACTGAATCCAGTGTGACCGTTACCGTTTGAGCACTACCATCTTCAGCAGTGAGCTGATAAGATCCCAGTACCGGAAATGTTTTTTCAATTGTGAGTGCTTCGGGCATGGGTAGTAATTGATACTTGGCCCTGATAGAATCTACTGTTGACTGTGCATTTACTGCAGTAGCAAGAAACAAAGAGGCGATGAATAGGAAAATGGTGTTTTTCATACGTAGCTATTTTTAAATGGAAAGGTTTTCGCCCTACTTACGGAATATTGTGCCAAAATTGATTTTGTGATGGAAAAGTTTGAATTGCCATTGGCCCCGGGCTTATGGCCTTTGGTTCTTGTTAAATTTTTTAGCAAAATAATATCCTTCAGTATCTTCGCTTCCCCCGGGAGCAGATATGAAAAAACAAGATTTACCAGTTAATGGACAGGAAGAGTTTATAGAAGTGTTTGGTGCAAGGGAGCACAATCTCAAGAACATTGATATCAATATTCCAAAAAACAAGCTGGTTGTAATTACAGGTATCAGTGGAAGTGGTAAGTCGTCTCTGGCATTTGATACCATATATGCCGAGGGGCAAAGGCGCTATATGGAAACGTTTGGAGCTTATGCCCGCCAGTTTATTGGAGAAATGGAAAGACCTGATGTTGACAAGATCACCGGTCTTTCGCCTGTGATCTCCATAGAACAAAAAACAACGAATAAAAATCCGCGTTCAACAGTAGGTACCGTCACCGAAGTTTATGACTTCCTGCGTTTATTATTCGCAAGGGCAGGTGAGGCTTATTCCTATAATACTGGGAAGAAAATGGTAAGGTGGAGTGAGGATGAGATCGTAAATAATATTTTCAAAAGGTTTGATGGATACCGGATCAGTTTATTATCTCCAATGGTAAGGGGCAGAAAAGGCCATTACCGTGAACTTTTTGAAGAGGTGAGGAAAAAAGGATTTTTGAAAGTAAGGGTTGATGGTGAGATCAGGGACCTTGTTCCAAAAATGCAGGTGGACCGCTATAAGATCCATGATATTGAACTGGTGATCGACCGTTTGAAAGTAACGAAAGACATGAGAACCCGCATCAGCCAGAGTGTACAACAAACCCTGAAGATGGGAAAAGACCTGATGTTTGTGGATGCGGTTCCTTCTGATTCTTCCGAAAGAGAAGATCAAAAACTAGTGGGACAGCTATCGGGAAATACAAAAAAGAAAAAACCAGTACCCAAAACTGTTGCCGGAACATCAAATGGCCTGCCATTCCCGGATGTTGCCAATCCGGCCATTTACAGCAGGCAGTTGATGTGTGAGGACACGGGTCTTTCGTATGAAGAACCATCTCCCAATTCGTTTTCTTTCAACTCACCTTATGGGGCCTGTTCAACCTGTAAGGGACTTGGACAGGTGTATAGTGTGGACATGAATGCCATCATTCCTGATGACACACTTTCTATAAATGAAGGTGGCATAGCCCCATTGGGTGCAGAAAGGGAAACTTTCTTTTTCAGACAGGTACAGGCATTGTCCAGAAAAAATAAATTCAGTCTTGATAAACCCGTAAAAGAACTTCCGGAAAAAGCTTTAAATCTCATTTTGTACGGCAGGGAAGAAGGGATGGATCCGGAAAACCTCCGGTTTGATGGTGAAGAGCTTGACGGTAATGTTTACGAAGGGGAATATGAAGGCGTTGTTAACCAGGTAAAGCGTTGGTTTGCCACCAGTACCAGTGAAGCCATCCAAAGATGGGCTGAAGGTTTTATGCAGCTTACCACCTGCCACACCTGTAATGGCAACAGGTTGAAAAAAGAAAGTCTGTGGTTTAAAATAGATGAAAAAAATATTGCTGAACTCAGTAACATGGATCTTGTTCAACTGATAAGCTGGTTCAATGGAATAGAAGAAAGGATCTCTCAAAAACAAAATACAATAGGCAGGGAAATTATTAAGGAAATAAGAGAAAGGCTGCAGTTCCTGCTTGATGTTGGTCTTACCTACCTCACGTTGAACAGGCCAACCAGAACATTGAGCGGCGGTGAGTCGCAAAGAATAAGGCTGGCTACACAGATAGGATCACAATTACAGGGCATTACCTATGTGCTGGATGAACCATCTATCGGATTACACCAGAGAGATAACCAGCGGCTGATCACTGCACTCAAGAACCTTCGTGATATTGGCAACAGCGTACTGGTTGTTGAGCATGACAAAGATATCATGATGGCTGCTGATCATCTTATTGATGTGGGTCCAAAGGCCGGAATTCATGGTGGAAAGATCATGGCCCAGGGTACGCCGGAGGAAGTACTGAATCATGATACCATTACAGCTGCTTTTTTAAAAGGCGAAAAATTGATCAGCATACCTGCTGAAAGAAGAAAGGGAAATGGAAAATCCATTGAAGTAAAAGGCGCATCGGGAAATAACCTGAAAAATATTTCAGTGAAGTTTCCGCTCGGTAAAATGATCGTTGTTACAGGTGTGAGCGGAAGTGGTAAGTCAACACTGGTAAACGAAACCCTGTATCCTTTACTATCACAGCACTGCTATGGTTCGCGTGTAAATCCACTGGCACATAAAAACATTTCCGGGCTGGAACATATTGATAAGGTGATAGAAATAGACCAGTCGCCCATTGGACGTACACCCAGAAGCAATCCTGCCACGTATTGCGGTTTCTTTACTGAGATCAGAACCTTATTTGCCTCCATACCGGAAGCCAAGATAAGAGGTTATAATGCCGGACGTTTTTCTTTCAATGTAAAGAGTGGCCGTTGTGATGTATGTGAAGGCAGTGGCCTGCGTACAATTGAAATGAATTTTCTTCCTGATGTGTATGTGCATTGTGAAAAATGTAATGGAAAGCGGTACAACAGGGAAACACTTGAAATAAGGTATAAGGGAAAATCAATTTCCGACGTACTGAATATGACTGTGGAAGAAGCCGTTGCATTTTTCTCGGCCGTTCCATTTATTTACCGCAAGATAAAAGTACTGGAAGATGTGGGCCTGGGTTATATAACACTTGGACAATCGGCTGTTACATTAAGCGGGGGTGAGGCGCAAAGAGTAAAACTGGCAACAGAACTTGCCAAGAGAGATACTGGTAAAACCTTTTATATTTTAGATGAACCAACTACGGGTTTGCATTTCGAGGATATCCAGCATTTACTGGATGTGCTGAATAAACTTGTAGACAGGGGAAATACCGTGCTGGT
>CBIHLW010000100.1:0-8473 GCA_966210755.1 uncultured bacterium | reverse complement strand
ATACATGATATAACAGTTCCAGGCTTTAAATGATGCTTCTTTCCACCCATAAAGTGGGCAAATTTAATTCATCAGAATTTTAAAGCATATATTAAATTATAAAAATAATTTATTGCGATCCCAGGTAAACACGCACTATTCTTTCTGTTTATGTTAAAATTGTAATGTCCAAATCATTTTCTTCTTTCGCTGTAATAAAATAAACCGGCACAGACAAATCATACCTACTTTAATTATAAATGATCAATTCAGTACATTTATCACAAACATTCATACATGGCGTATCCATACAAAATAAGTTCACTGGAAGAATATCATAAGGCCTATAAGAAAAGTGTTGATGCACCGGAAGAATTCTGGAGCCAGGTTGCTGAAAATTTTGAATGGAGAAAAAAATGGGATAAGGTGCTCGAATGGAACTTTAAAGAACCCCGGGTTGAATGGTTTATCAATGCCAAGCTAAATATCACTGAAAATTGTATTGACAGGCACCTGGCTGATTTGGGTGACAGGCCTGCCATAATATGGGAGCCCAACAACCCGGCCGACAGGGTTAGAGTGGTAACCTATAACCGTTTGCATAAAAGAGTTTGCCAGTTTGCACAGGTACTCAAAAATAACGGTGTAAAAAAAGGCGACAGGGTTTGTATTTATATGGGCATGGTTCCCGAACTGGTATACGCGGTACTGGGGTGTGCAAGGATTGGCGCTATACATAGTGTGATCTTTGGTGGGTTCTCGGCGCAAAGTATTGCCGACAGGCTTGAAGATGCAAAAGCTGAATATATAGTTACCTGCGATGGTGCATTCAGGGGTGAAAAAGTGATTCCTTTGAAAGATGTGATTGACGATGCTTTGATCGGCAACAAAACAGTAAAACGGGTGATCGTTTATACCCGCACCAGAACACCTGTATCCATGATCAAAGGAAGAGATGTGTGGTGGGAAGATGAAATGGAATATGCGGAAACGCAGGTAGAAAAAGAAAATGTTGTTAGTTTTCCGGCAGAAGAAATGGATGCGGAAGATCCCTTGTTTATTCTTTACACATCAGGAAGTACGGGCAAACCAAAAGGTGTGGTACACAGCAGTGGGGGGTATATGGTATGGACAGCTTATTCATTCGTAAATGTTTTTCAATACAATCCTGGCGATATATTTTTTTGTACGGCGGATATAGGCTGGATAACCGGACATAGTTATATCGTTTACGGTCCACTTGCAGCTGGTGCTACTTCTGTAATGTTTGAAGGCGTGCCCACATGGCCCGATGCAGGACGGTTCTGGGATATAGTGGACAAGCATAAAGTAACTATTCTCTATACGGCTCCAACAGCCATCCGTTCTCTTATGGGATTTGGCCTGGAGCCTTTTAAGGGCAAAGACCTGTCCAGTTTAAAAATACTGGGAAGCGTAGGTGAACCTATAAATGAAGAGGCCTGGCACTGGTATGATGAACATGTTGGAAAAAATAAATGTCCGATAGTAGATACATGGTGGCAAACCGAAAACGGTGGTATTCTGATCTCGAACCTTGCGGGAATCACGCCATCGAAACCATCATTTGCCACCCTGCCATTGCCGGGCGTACAGCCTGTTCTGGTAGACGAAAACGGAAATGAGGTTTTGGGTAATCCTGCTGCAGGCAACCTTTGCATCAAAGCTCCCTGGCCTTCAATTATCAGAACCACTTATGGTGATCATGAAAGATGCAGGTTAAATTATTTTACGGCATATGAAAATTTATATTTTACAGGCGATGGCGCATTGCGTGATGAACAGGGGAATTACCGGATAACAGGAAGGGTGGATGATGTATTGAATGTAAGTGGGCATCGTATTGGAACCGCCGAGGTTGAAAATGCCATTAATATGCATTCCGGAGTAGTAGAAAGCGCAGTGGTAGGGTATCCGCATCACGTAAAGGGTCAGGGTATTTATGCCTTTGTTATTTTTCAAAGCCGGCATGAAGATGAGGAATTGACCAGGCGGGATATACTTCAAACCGTTTCAAGGATTATAGGGCCCATTGCCAAACCGGATAAAGTGCAATTTGTAAAAGGACTACCGAAAACCAGAAGCGGGAAGATCATGAGGAGAATACTTCGAAAGATAGCAGAAGGTGAGAACCATAATTTTGGTGATACCAGCACCCTGCTTGATCCTTCAGTAGTTGAAGAAATTGCCCATGGCAAACTATAGAAACAAATCCACTTTCGGCTTCTGGTGCAATCCAGTTACATTTGTCTCCTTTCTATGAACAAAACCAATACCGGAACTAAAAAATATCGTTACCTCCTGAAATGGATCTTTTGGGTTTTGCTGGCACAGCTGGTGTTGATCAATATCAGTGCAGCATTATATGCATACAAACTCACGCACTTCTATGAAGGAGCTCCCAGACATGCTTCTTCAAAAAATATTTTTAAAAAAACATGGAAGCTGTTTGTTGGGCCGAAATTCTATAAGAACACGGCCGAACCCGAACCCCCTTTCCCAATCCGGACCATCAGTTTAAAAACGGATAATGATATTTTAATTGATGCCTGGTACAGTACGATGGATTCATCCAGAACCTGTATTATTTTTTTCCATGGTATTACCGTAAATAAAAGCTATTATATCAGTGAGGCGGCCATGATGCGTCAAATGGGATATAATGTTATGCTTGTTGATTTAAGGGCACATGGAAGAAGCGGAGGTAATTCAAGCACATTTGGGATGAAAGAAACAGATGAAGTTCATAAAGCCTTTAACTGGGCGCTTGCGAATGGAAATGACCGCATTATATTATATGGAGGATCTTTAGGTGCTGCCATTTGCATAAAAGCGGTGGCTGAAAAAAAAGTACAACCTGCCGCCATTATCGCTGATATGCCTTTTGGCAGCCTGCACCATCATTTGGTAGCAAAGGCCAGTAATCTTGGTTTTCCATCCGAACCATTTGCAACGCTTGTTACAATGTGGATGGGTTTTGAAAAGGGATTCAATGGTTTTGATCACGATGTGTCTGATTATGCCAGGAAGGTTAATTGTCCGGCGCTCATACAATGGGCTGAAGAAGATAGCTATGAGAACCGGAAGGAGGTAATGGGTGTTTATCAAAACCTGGCATCTCCAATAAAAAAATTTGTTTCATATCCTCATGCTGATCATGAATCCCTGTTAAAGATTGATCCGGACGAATGGCAATACCAGATTCAGACTTTTATCAACTCACTTCCCTGATCTATTTCCTGATGGTAATTGGAGTGCCTATCGGAACATAACTATAAAGGTCTTCAACATCATCGTTTTTGAGTGAAATGCATCCATTTGTCCAGTTCTTAAAACGGTCGATCTGATAATCTTCATTAGGCCATGTACCGTGAATGCCAATACCGCCACCCGGGCTTGCAGAAGATGGGATCTCACCTCGCTTTTTTCTGGCATTGAATTTTGCAAGGCTTTCTTTTGTGGGATAATCAAGACCCAGGTAACGATCCCATTTATCATGCACTCTTTTATTCACTATTTTGAAGGTGCCTTCCGGTGTATTTTTATCGCCCTCCATTCTTTTGTCATCAAGCGAACTGTTTCCAAATACAACCGGGTAGGTGGCAAACCAGCCCTGCGTATCATATACATAAAGTTCATAACTTGATTTGTCAACAATGATACGTACCTGCCCAACCGGCTTGGAAGGATTATTTGCTCTTTTTGTTGCGATGGTAGAATTGGAATGCTTAACAGTTTTGCCGGCAGTTGTGATGGTGGTGTTATTCAGCGTTATGCTGCCCGTTAACAAACAGGATAAAACAATGGCGGTTTTCATAACTGAGGTGTTTAGCTGTTATCCATTGGGTAAACGAAATGGAAAATAAATTTATTTTCCAGTGTGAATATCTTTAACGTGTCTTTGTAAAAATATAAAACCCGCTGCAAAATACCAGCGGGTTTTATCAGGCAAAAGTTCAGGTATGTTTACCAGTTACTCAAACGAATACCTACGTTATATGGTGTTTGGTCAAGTCCTTTTTCCCACATGCTCTTCATTGCATAGGAACCATAGAGCTTTACGGGACCCAAAGCCAGCTCGCCGATGTATGAAAGTTTCCATTTGCGCAGGTCAAAATTGTCATGCACTTTCCACTTATTGTCATTGTCCTTGAACTTCTGGCGGGCAGAGTATAAATATCCGGCACTTACACCTCCACTGATCCCGAATCCTTTCTTCCTGTTAGGCGTGAAGTTGATATTCACCATCATTGGTACGGTAATATAATCTGCCGCAAGCTTGTTCTTCTTAATGCCTTCCAGTGAAGGATCAAGTACGATGCTTGTTGGATTTTTATTTAATCGAATGGTTTCATCATCAAACCTGTAGTTATTCAGTTCAAGACCGAGGCCGTATTTTAGGTTAACAACGTGTTTGATCACATTAAGCCTTTGCATAAAGAACCATACGTTCACATTCATTGATTTTGTTCTCAGGTCCAGGTTGTCTTTTGAAAATCCTGGTGCAAAAGCCTGCGCTTCAGGAGAACCATAATTGGTCTGGTCGTGAAGATTGGCAAACCCAATATCAACTATTCCCCAATTGGTGCTGATGTTGGAAGGCTTTTTTTTCTTTTTATTGGAGATCACCACCTCTTCTTCCTTTCCGTTCCTGTCTTTCTTTTTAATGATGATCATTCCACCAATCCTGATGGTATCGGCCTTGTCCTGGGCCGTGCTATCCTGGGCAAAACTGGCCATGACTCCGCTTAATGCAATAATTGCAAGTAATAATTTTTTCATCTTTTCGAATTTGAAGTTTTGATTATTTAAGTTTTACGGCAACAACCCCGATCAGCAATTCTCCATCTGAGGTGGCATCGATCCCGGTTCTTTTTTCAATCAGTCTTGTAGCCTTGCGCAAAAAACCCTTAACTGACCCTTTAGTTTCATTGTTGCCTGCTATAACATTATTTTCTGTTGTAGCATTTGTATTGTTGTACGTTTCAGTGTCTGAAGAAGTTACAGGCAAATTGTTAAGAACAGAATTATCGCCTGAAATATCCAGGTGCCCCATGGTTAAACCTGGTTGCATGATATCAATTGGATTGATCTGTTTTTGTTGTTCACGGTGTACAACCACAGTTTCATTAGATGCAACCACATTTTGCAAAGGTTCATTTATGATCTCTGTTCTTTCAGTTTCTTTCAGTCCGGAATTCTTTTTTGGTTCAGGGTTTTTGGCCATCAAACTACCATTGTCCTTTTCTGCAATATTTAATGGAGGCATTTCATCCCTGGTATTATTCAGAGGCTGTGTAACGGATGACTTTTTTGGTGCATTGTTTTTTTGTATTGCAATAGTTGACGGATCCTGTGGATTATCAATTGATGTACCATTATAATAAAGCAAGCCCATAAAAGCTACCACCATAACAGCCGCAGCAGCGCTCATCCACACTTTCATTCCCACGATCCTTCTTTCTGTTCTGTGGTATAATTCTCTCTTGTCCGGATAAATGATTGTTTCGCCGGCATCCAGCTTTGCATTCAATAAAAGCTGGTGTTGGAGCTGGTAATTGCTATTTGAGCTCAATTCCAGTTCAACTATTTTCTTTTTATCAGCGCTCAATTCATCATCTATATATAATAACAGTTCTTCGTCAATTGTATTCAACTTCATGCTATCGGCAAGAAGATCTTCTTTGTTAATCACGAAAGTTTCAGCAGGCAATTTTGTGCCTGCAAGTATTTCAAACTCAGCCTGCAGATCGGGATGCTCAATAAGGAAAGCATCTACCTGCCTCATCTCTTCATTGCTCAGCTCATTGTCCATATATAACACAAAGAACTCCTCGTAATTGCCAAGGTGGATCATATGATGGTTATTATCGTTGTGTTTAAATGACATTTTCAACTTTTACTATGTAATCTTTTAATTGCAGGCGGGCCCGGTGCAGATATACTTTCACCTGGCTCTCGCTCAGATTCATGATCTGTCCGATCTCCTCATAACTGTATCCCTCATAATCTTTCAGCATTACCAGCGATCGCTGGGTCTCGCTCAGCCTTGCCAGTGCCTGCTGCAGAATAGCCCTTGTATTATTCACCTGCCGGTCGCTTACCCTTGTGTCTGCAGAAAATTCTTCTTTCAGGTAAACTCTTTTTGCTTTTCTCAGATGATCGATCATCTGATTATAAGCAACGGTAAACAAATAAGATTTGCTTTTGCTACCATCTACCTGGTCGCGGTTACGCCATAATTTTTCAAAAGCGCTTTGTACCACATCCCGGGCATCCTCTTCGTGGCGGAGGTTTTTTACAATGAACCTGTACACATTATCCGCGTACTGGGTCACACATTCGTTATATTCTTTTTCAGTCATAAACAGTTCAACAGAAGCTTGATACTACAGTAGTACGTACTTAGTGATCAAATGTTACAGCAAAGGAAGAAAATTTTTTAAGGAATGGAAATATATGAGGTAAACTGCCTTGAAACAGCGTCAATAAGGAGTTCGCCTTTTTCAGCAGGCCGGGATGAAGGTTCCTTGCAGTTTTCAGTGATCCTGCATACTTCGCGGGTTTTTTTATAAGCTACAATGGAAAAAGCAGAAAGGCTTAGGGTAAGGAAGGCCGATATTAAGAACCATTTGTTGAAAATAACCCTTCTCATGGTTTGGTTTTGATTGGTTAGACGAAGGTAACAGGGGGTATGTTACAGGAATGATAAAAAAAAGACCGGGGCCGGTGCCGGCAACCTTGGCCACCTCGTATCTCGTAGCGCTTACTTTATTAGATTTGCCCTATGAACGAAAAATTTATAACCAGGATACAGGCAGAACTGGATGAGATCAAAACATCCGGATTATATAAAAATGAAAGGGTGATCAGCTCTCCGCAGGGTGCAGAGATCACGGTAAACGGTGAAAAGGTGCTGAATTTTTGTGCAAACAATTACCTGGGTTTATCCTCCCATCCCAAAACCCTGGAAGCGGCGCATAAATATATTGACAGTCATGGTTATGGAATGAGCTCAGTGCGTTTTATCTGCGGCACACAGAACATTCATAAAGAACTGGAAAAAAAGCTGTCCGGCTTTCTTGGAACAGAGGATACGATCTTATATGTGGCAGCCTTTGATGCCAATGGCGGGGTGTTTGAACCCCTGTTCAATGAACAGGATGCCATTATCTCTGATGCGCTCAACCACGCCTCCATTATTGATGGCGTTCGGCTTTGCAAGGCCCAGCGCTACCGCTACGAGCATAACAATATGGAAGACCTGGAAGCCAGATTGAAAGAATCCTCACATCTGAGAAGCCGCATCATAGTGACCGATGGTGTTTTCAGCATGGACGGTACCATTGCAAAACTGGATGCGATCTGCAGCCTGGCCGATAAATATGATGCCATCGTAATGGTGGATGAAAGCCATGCTTCAGGATTTATGGGAAAAACAGGCCGGGGCACACACGAATACCACAATGTTATGGGCCGGATCGATATAATTACCGGCACCCTGGGAAAGGCACTGGGCGGGGCTAGTGGTGGATTTACCAGTGGAAGAAAAGAGATCATTGATATACTCCGGCAGCGTAGCCGTCCTTATTTATTCTCCAATACGCTGGCGCCTTCCATTGCAGGGGCCAGCATAGCCGTTCTTGATCTGTTAAGTGAGAGCACTGAATTAAGGGATAAGCTGGAGAACAATACAAAGTACTTCCGTAAAAAAATGACAGATGCGGGCTTTGATATCAAGCCGGGTGAACATCCCATAGTTCCAATTATGCTGTATGATTCTGTACTGGCAGCCACCTTTGCCGACAAGCTCTTAAAGGAGGGTATTTATGTTATTGGATTCTTCTTCCCTGTAGTACCTAAAGGACAGGCCAGGATCCGTGTGCAGCTAAGTGCAGCACATGAAACGGAACACCTGGACAGGGCCATTAACGCATTTACAAAAATTGGTAATGAACTGGGAGTGGTAAAATAGCCAATAGCCATTGGCTATTGGCTATTGGTTATGATACTTTAAAGTCCAGCTTTTTGGCAACGGCTTTTAATTCTTCAGGCGACATATTATTTCCCTGCAACACCACCATCAGCCTGTCGTTTACAATATAGGTAAGCGTAGTGTGGTTTTGTTCCTTTCTATGATTCTCAATGGCACGTCCGCCATTGAAATCAATTGTTTTCGTGTATTCATTCTCGTTCTCCTGCTGAAAGTTCATGCCTGCCATGAAGGCGGTGGAGTAATACATGGCGCCCATTTCACCAGCGCAGTCAAAAAGCTGTATCTCCAGTCCTTTCTCCTGGTCTTTTTTGTAGTCGGCACTGGCATATGTATAGCCCATGGTGGCCGAAGCATTATAATTGCTTTGCTTTACTTCATCTATTTCTTCTGGCAACAAGGCTTTTAACTGTTCAATGGTAAGCGGCTTTAATTTTTTAAGCGCATCCATCTTTTGTTCCATTTCATCAGCAGCCTTATTCA
>CBIHLW010000099.1:0-8540 GCA_966210755.1 uncultured bacterium | reverse complement strand
GTATGAACATCCTAACGGCATATCCTAATGGAATTTTATATTAAAAAAATACAAAGAATCATTTCAAAGAATCATCAGTTTATCAGAACCCTTAAAACCATAAAAAGAATAATTGGCCTGCGTTCCTCCGGAAGACCAGGGGCGGTCATCCTGGTTACCATACTTATGGCAACCCTGACAACCAGTATCAATGCCCAGCCTCCATCACATGCGGCAGATGTGGCAACAACTGCTATGAACATTTGGAAAGATTCTTTCATGCTCAGCGGAGATAAGTTTGCCAAATGGCGCTACGATCAGGGTGTGATTTTAAAAGGCATAGAAGGATTGTGGTATGCTACCGGCGATGGTAAATGGTTTGATTATATCCGCAAAAGCATGGATTTCTATGTTGAAAATGATGGCACTATAAAAAGGTATCGTCCGGATGAATACAATATCGATCACGTAAATAATGGTAAACTATTGCTGCTGCTTTACCAGGTAACGGGTAAGGAGAAATATAAAAAAGCGGCTGACCATATCCGTGAACAGTTAAGAACACATCCACGCACCTCGGAAGGTGGATTCTGGCACAAGAAGATTTATCCTTACCAGATGTGGCTTGATGGATTATACATGGCTCAGCCTTTTTATGCAGCGTATGCAAAACTATTTCATGAGGATACCGCTTTCAATGATATAGCCAGACAGTTTGTGCTGATGGAAAAACATGCAGCAGATGCGGAAACCGGTTTGCTTTATCATGGCTGGGACGAAAGCCGCCAGCAGCAATGGGCCGATCCGGTTACAGGACGTTCACCAAATATCTGGGGAAGGGCTCTGGGCTGGTATGGCATGGCCATGGTGGATGTGCTGGATCATTTTCCTGATCATCATTGGGGAAAGGATTCGATCGTTGCCATATTGAACCGTTTTGCAAAAGCAGTTGCCGCCGTGCAGGATGAGAAAACAGGTTTGTGGTATGATGTTCCCGACAAGCCGGAAGAAGTAAAAAATTATTTTGAGGCTTCCGCATCTTCCATGCTGGTGTATACACTTGCCAAAGGAGTAAGGAAGGGATACCTTGATGAATCTTATCTCAAAAATGCAGAAAAAGCATATGATGGCATCATCAGGCGGTTCATAAAAAAAGAGAATGGAATGGTAAACCTTTATGGAACAGTAGCTGTTTCAGGTCTGGGAGGTAAACCATACAGGGATGGAAGTTTTGATTATTATATGAGTGAGCCGGTTATAGTGAACGATCCAAAAGGTATGGGCGCATTTATCAATGCTGCCAATGAAATGGAAATGCTGCCTGCTCTTTCATTTGCAAAAGGAAAGACCATATTGATCGACAATTATTATAACAATGAATGGAAAAAAGATGCAAACGGAGTTCCCTTTCGATGGCATTATACCTGGGATGATAAAAGCAATGGCGGATTCGCCATGCTGGCTGGTATCATTAACAGGTTTGGTGCAGAAACCAGCTCCTTAACATCAGCACCTACACCGCAGAATTTAAAAAATGCTTCTGTATACATCATTGTAGATCCTGATACGGATAAAGAAACTGAAAGACCAGTATATATTGAACCTGTGCAGGCAGATGCCATCGCAAGGTGGGTGCACGCCGGCGGCGTATTGCTCATAATGGGTAATGATGCAGGTAATACCGACCTGCAAAGCCTTAATAACCTTGCTTCGCAATTCGGGATCCGTTTCAATGAAGACAATTTCAACCTTGTACAGGGAAATGAATTTGAGCAGGGAGCGGTTAATGTCCCTGCTCAACATTCTGTTTTTAAAAAGGCAAAAAAATTATACATCAAAGAACTCGCCACCCTGGAGGTAAGGAAGCCGGCAACCACCTTACTCGCTAAAAACGGAAAAAACATCATGGCAATTTCCAGGCATGGCAAAGGATTGGTGTTTGCCATTGGAGATCCCTGGCTATATAATGAATATGTTGATGGAAGAAAACTACCGGATGATTTTGATAACTATAAAGCAGCAGAAGACCTGGTAAAGTGGTTGCTCACCCAGGCAAAACGAAAATGATCTTCAAGAATATCTATATCAATACACTTCGTTTATTATTACTGTTATTAACCGTATTACTGGCTACCTGCATCATGGCCCAGCCAGCGGACCGGTTGATCATTGTTGATATCAATGGTAATGGGGATTACAGATCCATACAGGGTGCCATCAATAGCCTTGAAGATTCTTCCGCTGTTCCCAGGATCATCCTTATTAAAAAAGGTGTGTATAAAGAAAAGATCTACCTGGAGAAGCACAATATTATTTTAAAGGGTGAGGATCGCGAGCATACCATCATCACCCAGGACATAGCCAGGGATGAATGGAGATGCATGCACAACGATGACTGGGGTGTAGCCACACTGAATATTGATGGAAATGACATCAGTCTTTTGAATCTCACCATAGCAAATGATTATGGATTTAATAATCAGCATCCAAAAACGGTGTATTGCAAAACCGATACAGCACATCTCAGCAGGATCATCACTAACAAAGGCCACCAGATGGCTTTAAGAAGTTTCAGGGCCACAAGGCTCAAAGCCATCAATTGTCATTTCCGTTCCTATGCAGGCGATACGCTAAGCCCATGGAATACCCTTGATGGCATGTTTTATTTTAGGGACTGTATTATGGAAGGCGGCGTTGATCTCTATTGCCCAAGAGGATATGCATGGGCAGAGAATTGTAGATTTTTTGCAGCCAGGGGTGATGCTGCCATCTGGCATGATGGGTCAGGCAATAAAGATCATAAAACCGTACTTGTTAATTGCAGTTTTGACGGGTATAAAGGATTCAGTCTCGGACGCTACCACAGGGATGCGCAATTTTATTTAATAGGTTGCGAGTTTTCTGAAAACATGTCCGGCCGCGATATTTATCTTGTGCCCACTTCTAATATTATAAACTGGGGAAGAAGAATATATTTTAAGGACTGCAACAGAAAAGGAAACGACTATCCGTGGTTTAAGGATAACCTTGATGAGGCCGGACTGGATAAAAATAATATCAATGTAAAATGGTTATTTGGCGGTCAGTGGGATCCCTGCAAAAATTAATCTGATAAGAATGCTTTTATGAAACTATCGCGTTATACACTTAAGAATATCAGCCAGGATGTAATCACCATACCTAATGAATCGGTATTTGAATTACCTGAAAAAGTGCTGCAGTTTGGTACGGGTGTTCTATTAAGAGGACTCCCTGATTATTTTATAGATAAGGCCAACAAACAGGGGGTCTTTAATGGCCGGATAGTGGTGGTGAAATCAACCGCTCAGGGAGATGCTTCCGCATTTGCAAAACAGGACGGACTTTATACAGTATGCATCCGTGGTTTGAAGAATGCACAAAAGGTAGAAGAAAATATCATCAATGCTTCCATAAGCCGCGTGCTGAGTGCAGCTGACCAATGGGAAGAGGTGTTGGAATGTGCACATAATATCAATATGCAGATCATTGTTTCCAATACAACTGAAGTTGGAATTCAACTGGTAAATGACGACGTACGACATCATCCCCCAAAATCTTTCCCCGGAAAATTACTGGCCTTTCTTTATGAACGGTTCAGGGCATTTGGCGGAAGCGCGCATAGCGGAATGGTGATCATCCCAACTGAACTGATACCCGATAATGGAAAAAAACTGGAATCAATTGTTTTGGAGCTGGCGCACCTCAACAGTCTTGAAGATGCATTTATTGAATGGATAGAAAATCATAACAGTTTTTGCAATTCACTTGTTGACAGGATCGTTCCTGGCAAACCAGATGAAGATTTACTTCCTGTAATTGAAAATGATCTGGGATATACAGATGCATTGCTTACCATGTCGGAGGTATACAGCCTCTGGGCTATAGAGGGTAATGAAAATATAAAGAACCTGCTCACATTTTATAAATCAGATGAAGGTGTGGTGATTGAGCCTGGTATTGAACTTTACCGTGAGCTTAAATTAAGATTGCTCAATGGAACACATACGCTCAGCTGCGGTGTAGCTTTCCTTTCAGGAATTGAAACGGTGAAGCAGGCAATGGACAACGAGCCGGTGGCTTCATTTATTTCTGAGCTCATGCTTCATGAAATAGCATCATCTATTCCTTATGATGTAAACCCGGTAAAGGCAAAAGAATTTGCCTCCAGTGTGCTGGACCGGTTCAGGAATCCTTATATCAGGCATAAATGGATCAGCATTACAATGAACTATAGTTCAAAAATGAAAATGCGGATCGTTCCGGTATTACTGAAACATTATGAACGGTCAGAAACGGCTCCAACATTAATGGCCCTTGGTTTTGCAGCCTACCTGTTCTTTATGAAAGCAACCATCAAAAGAGGCGATCAGTTTTATGGTTCGTTTAACAATGAACCTTATCTTATACAGGATGATCAGGGTGCTGTCTTTTATAAAAGATGGTCAGGATTATCAATAGCAGCGCTGGTTAAAGAAGTGTCGGGCGATGCTGCTTATTGGGGTTATGACCTGGGAAGCCTGCCAGGGTTTGTAAGTGCGGTAACGGAAAAGCTAAACCTGATCATTGACAATGGAATGAAAGATGCCATTGAACATACCATCACTAAAGATTATGTGGCATGAAGAACAGCGTGATCAGGGTACACCCGGACGATAATGTAATTGTGGCCCTTCAGGACCTGACCAAAGGAGCGGAGGTGGTATGCAATAATGAATATTATACCATAGTAGAGGATATTCCGGCAAAGCATAAATTTTTTGCAAAGGACATGAATGAAGGAGAGGAAGTGATTATGTATGGGGTTCTGGTTGGTAAAGCGCAGTACTTTCTTGCAAAAGGAAGCAGGATGAATACTTCAAATGTTAAGCATGCAGCCGATCCATATGATTACCGCGGGGTGCAATATAAATGGGAACCGCCCGATATATCAAAATTCGCCAACAGGCGTTTCAATGGATACCACAGAAAGGATGGCAGGGTAGGAACCGCAAATTACTGGTTGTTCATCCCTACTGTTTTTTGTGAGAACAGGAATCTTGATGTGATCCGGGAAGCGTTGCATAATGAGCTGGGCTATGCAGTAACGGACAAGTATAAACGATATACGCATCAGCTGGTAGAAGCTTATACAAACGGTCACAATATAAATGAAGTTGACCTTGTTCAGGTTCATTCAAATGTTGAACGTCCATTTAAAAATGTAGATGGAATTAAATTTCTCACTCACCAGGGTGGTTGCGGAGGCATCAGGCAGGATGCTGCCATACTGAGTAAGCTGCTGGTGGCTTATGCCGACCATCCCAATGTTGGGGGAATCACCGTGTTGAGCCTGGGCTGTCAGAATTTGCAGGTCAATGATTTTTTGAACGATCTCAAAGAGCGTAACCCTGCATTCGATAAACCTCTTTTTATATTTGAACAACAACAGTCGCAAAGCGAAGAGCAACTGATTGCCGATGCCATAAAAAAAACTTTTGAAGGCCTTGTTGAGATCAATAAGCTGGAACGCCGCCCTGCACCGCTTGATCAGTTATGCGTGGGTGTTAAATGTGGTGGCAGCGATGGTTTTAGTGGTATTTCTGCAAATCCGGCTGTTGGATATTGTTCAGATCTTCTGGTTGCGCTGGGAGCGAAAGTTTTACTGGCTGAATTTCCCGAATTGTGCGGAGTGGAGCAGGAGCTTGTTGACCGTTCGGTAAGTGAACCTGTTGCCAGGAAGTTCATGCATCTGATGAAGCGTTACGAAGAGATCGTAACAAGAGTAGGTTCAGGCTTTCATATGAATCCTTCACCGGGAAATATCAGGGATGGATTGATAACCGACGCCATGAAAAGTGCCGGTGCTGCAAGAAAAGGTGGTACATCGCCTGTTGTGGATGTACTGGATTATACGGAGCCTGCCACCAGGCCCGGATTAAATCTTGTTTGTACACCTGGCAATGATGTGGAAGCAACAACAGGTAAAGCAGCATCGGGCGCAACACTGATCCTGTTTACCACCGGACTTGGTACACCAACCGGAAACCCGGTATGTCCAACCATAAAGGTGGCCACCAATTCCAAACTTGCAGTAAGAATGAAAGACATCATTGATATAGATACGGGAGCCGTGATTGAAGGTGAAAAAACCATAGTAGAAATGGGAGAGGAGATACTGGAGTATTGCATAAAAGCTGCAGGTGGTGAGGTAATACCTAAAGCTGTTGCCTTAAATCAGGATGATTTTATACCGTGGAAACGGGGAGTGAGTCTTTAGCAGGCAGCCACTGGCTGCTGGCAACCAACCAAGAACTAAAATTATTTATGAATAAATTCCTGGATGAAAACTTTTTACTGAACACCAAAACTTCCCGGTCATTGTATCATGAGTATGCCAGGCGCATGCCCATTATTGATTATCATTGTCACCTTCCTCCGGACCAGATTGCCAACGATATCAATTTTGAAAATATTACCCAGGTATGGTTATATGGCGATCATTATAAGTGGAGGGCCATGCGCACCAACGGAGTGGATGAATCTTACTGCACGGGTAACAAACCGGATCCTGAAAAATTTAAAAAATGGGCACAGACCGTCCCCTATACTTTACGCAACCCGCTCTATCACTGGACACATCTGGAATTGCAACGTTATTTTGATGTGAATGAGATATTGAATGGAGATTCAGCAGAAAGGATATACGAAACCTGTAAGGAAAAGCTTCAGACGAAGGATTATTCAGTCCGCAACCTTTTGCGCAACATGAATGTAAAAGTGGTTTGTACCACTGATGATCCGGTTGATTCGCTCGAACACCACAAGAAGATCAGGGATGATGGTTTTGAAATAAAAATTTTGCCTGCCTACCGTCCGGATAAGGCCATGAACGTGGATGATGCAAAAAGCTTCAATGCCTATGTTTCAAAACTCGAGTCAGTTACCAATACCAGCATTGGTTCCTACAATCAATACCTGGATGCATTAAAAGGCCGTCATGATTTTTTTGCTTCCATGGGGTGTTCAGTTTCTGATCATGGCCTTGAACAGCTTTATGCAGAAGATTATTCCCGGTCAGAAATAGAAAATGCATTTAATAATATCCGTTCAGGAAAGGAACTGGCAATGGCAGATAACCTCAAATTCAGGTCAGCCATGCTGGAGGTTTTTGCTACATGGGACTGGGAGAAAGGCTGGGTTCAGCAATACCATCTTGGTGCTTTGAGAAATAATAATTCAAGAATGATGAAACAACTGGGCCCGGATACCGGTTGGGATTCTATCGGGGATTTTTCACAGGGAAGGTCACTCGCAAAATTCCTTGACAGGCTGGATAAAAATAACTGCCTGGCAAAAACTATTCTTTACAATCTCAATCCTGCAGACAACGACCTTTTTGCTACCATGGTGGGGAATTTTAATGATGGTTCTGTAGCAGGAAAGATCCAGTACGGTTCAGGATGGTGGTTCCTTGACCAGAAGGACGGAATGGTAAAGCAATTAAATGCCCTTTCAAATATGGGGCTGCTGAGCAGGTTCATTGGCATGCTCACGGATTCAAGAAGTTTTCTTTCTTTTCCCAGACATGAATATTTCCGTCGCATTCTTTGTAATCTTTTTGGAGAAGAGATGGAAAGAGGTGAATTGCCCCAGGATATGGAGTGGACAGGAAAGGTGATCCAGGATATTTGTTATGGGAATGCAAGTGAGTATTTTGGCTGGCGTGAGTAATTGACTGGCTGATCGGGATAAGCTGATCAATTAACAAATTGAACCACAACGTGGCGAACCATTGTTTGTTGCTGTTACAACCACCCGGTACCTTGTCATCCTTCATGAAACTGCACATGGATTTGTAACAGATGTGCGTATAAAATGAAAACAGTATTTATAATTAAATATCAAACAATAATCAAAACAGGCTATGTCAAAAAAAGTTGTGACCCTCGGCGAAATCATGCTCCGTCTCTCAACCCCCGATCATAAAAGATTTGTTCAGTCGGATAGCTTTGATGTGACCTATGGCGGCGGAGAAGCCAATGTAGCTGCAGCCCTGTGTAATTATGGACTGAATGGGACCTTTGTAACTAAAGTACCCGACAATGCAATTGGGCAGTCGGCCATCAACCATTTACGCAGGTATGGTGTAGATACGCAATTCATTGCACGCGGTGGTACAAGGCTGGGAATTTATTTTCTTGAAACTGGTGCTTCCATGAGAGCATCACAGGTGATCTACGATCGTGCAGGTGCTTCTATTGCTGATGTTGATGCCAGTGAATTTGATTTTGATAAAATATTTGAAGGTGCAGACTGGTTCCATACTACCGGTATCACGCCTGCATTGAGCGATAAATCCGCAGCACTTACCGAAGCTGCGCTGAAAGCAGCAAAAGCAAAGGGCATCACCACCAGTATTGATCTTAATTACAGGAAAAAACTATGGACCAGGGAAAAGGCAAGAGAGGTGATGACCAGGCTTTGCCAATATGTTGATGTTTGTATAGGTAACGAAGAAGATGCAGATACCACGCTGGGCTTTAAAGCCAGGGATACAGATG
>CBIHLW010000098.1:0-8547 GCA_966210755.1 uncultured bacterium | reverse complement strand
TGATCCGGCCGTCCTTTAAAAAATTGGGTGCCCAGTTGGCCTGCCCCAAGGCAGTGATCTGCCTGGCATTGCTTCCGTCTGCATTGGCAACAAACACTTCCATCTGGGTGGGGGCAACCAGTCCTTCTTTCAACAGTTCTTTATATTCTTTTATTTCCGCCTCTGTTTTGGGACGGCTGGCCCTCCACACGATCTTTTTTCCATCTTGGCTGAACCAGGCACCCCCATCATAACCCAACTCAGTTGTTATCTGCCTGACCTCACCCGATGCTATGTTCATGGTATAAAGGTCAAGGTCCCCATTGCGTACGGAAGTGAACAACATGGTTTTACCATCAGGCGATAAAGTGGCTTCTGCATCGTAACCGGGCGTATTGGTAAGTTTCATTGCTATCCTGCCATCAAGGTCAGAGAGGTAAATATCATAACTATCATAAACAGGCCAGATATAACGGTTTCCATATTTACTCCTGTCTACCGGAGGCGGACAACTATCGGCACCTTCATGGGTGGATGCATAGATCACATGCTTATTATCTCTTGTAAAATAGGCACAGGTGGTTCTTCCCTTTCCCGTACTTACCATTTTATATTCAAATGGTTCGCCTTTTTTTGGAATCACCCCCACAAAGATCTGGTCGCAGGGAATATTATTTTTTAAGGATGCTCTCTGGAAAACAATGCTTTTTCCGTCAAAGCTCCAATAGGCCTCAGCGTTATCTCCACCAAAAGTGAGCTGCCGGATATTTTTGAAATGGTTCTCTTCCGGGTAATGCAAAGTATCCGTTTGTGCACTTACGGAATACCCGAGACAAAACATGAATGCGATCAGGAAAGTAAATTTCATTGATGATAATTTGAAGCCTTGTTAAAACGAAATCAAAAATAGTTCTATACATGGGTTCAGAAGTCAGATTTATGTCATAAGCTGTTTGCATTTTTTTAGTTTTGATCATGCTAAGAAACATCCTGACCATAATTATTGTTGCCATTTTTATAGCTTCCTGTAATGATACTCCGGGTGATGATCTGTTAAACCGTGCACCTTATGGTAAACTTACGGACAGTATTCAACAGAATGCAAAAGATGCCGGCCTCTATTATCGCAGGGGTAGTTTATTGTATAGTAACCAGGAATTCAAACTGGCGGAAAATGACCTGAGAAAAGCCTGGGAATTAGCGCCAAAGGAAGAATATGCCATTGCCGTATCCATAGTACTCAGGCAACGGAGCGTTGATGAAGCCATTGAATTTCTTGAAGCAGCATTGAAAAAAATTCCCGGCAGTCTCTTTATCCAGGTACAGCTGGCGCAGGGTTATAAATCAAAAGGTGACCTGAACAGATCATTAGAAATCTGTAACCGGGTTATAGAAACGTATCCGAATAATATAGATGTTTATTTATTAAAAGCAGAGATCCTGAAAGCCCTCAACAAAACAACCGAAGCTATAGCCACACTGGAAAAAGCCTATACCTATGCTCCTGGTGATGTGGACCTTGTTCATACGCTGGCATTTGATTATGCTGAAACTAAAAATCCCAGCGTATTACAGTTAAGTGATTCACTGATCCGCGCTGATACCGAAAATGTTCATCCTGAACCTTATTATTTCAAAGGCGTTTATTTCTCCAATACCAACAGGTTTGAAGAAGCCATCATCCAGTTTGACAAGGCCATTACCACTAAACATAACTTTATCAATGCCTATATCAACAAAGGCATTGTATATTTTGATCAAAAAAAATTAAAAGAAGCGATGGATGTTTTTGCACTGGCTGCAACCGTTTCTCCTGATGAACCCTTCCCTTATTACTGGATCGGAAAAACCTATGAGGCTATGGGCAATAAACAGGAAGCCCGGCTGAATTATCAGAGAGCCTGCGGCCTGGATAAATATTTTGAAGAAGCCTGTGAGGCGGCAGCAAGGATGTGAGAAGGCCAATAGCCAATGGCCTTTGGCTATCAGCTTTTAACTACTTTCGCACCAAAAAATAAAAAATGTCCATCATTGCACCTTCATTACTGGCTTCCAACTTTTTGAGACTCGAAGAAGAATGTGTTATGCTCAATGAAAGCGAAGCTGACTGGTTTCACCTGGATGTAATGGATGGCAGGTTTGTTCCCAATATCAGCTTTGGCCTTCCGGTAATTGAACAAATGCGAAAAGCAAGTTCAAAGATCTTTGATGTTCACCTGATGATCCTGGATCCCGGTAACTATGCAGAAGCTTTTAAAGCGGCAGGGGCTGATATTTTATCAGTACATATTGAAGCCTGCCCGCACTTGCATAGAAATATCCAGCAGATCAAATCTTTGGGCATGCAGGCCGGTGTGGCCATCAATCCGCATACGCCGGTAAGTTCCCTCTATGATGTACTGGGTGATATTGACCTGGTTTGCATGATGAGTGTAAACCCGGGATTTGGCGGACAGAAATTCATTCCTCATACCCTTAAAAAAATTACTGCGCTTAGAAAAATGATCGATGATAATAAGCTGAATGTAAAGATCGAGATCGATGGCGGGGTAACGGTTGAAAATGCAGGGTCCATCATTGAGGCAGGTGCCCATGTTCTTGTTGCAGGCAATACTGTTTTCAAATCGAAAGATCCCAAAGCAACCATAGCTCAACTTAAGAGCATGTAATTTTGGAAATGCCCAAAGACCTTTTCTCCGCTTTGTCTGAAACCTATGCAAGATACAGGCCTGTTTATCCAACAGCATTATTTGATTACATCATGTTATTTGTACAAAGCAGGGAAAGAGCCTGGGATTGTGCAACGGGGAATGGACAGGCAGCAGTGCAATTGTGCAGGTATTTTAAAAAGGTTGATGCAACAGACATCAGTCTTTCCCAACTTGCCCATGCAGTAGAAAAAGAAAACATCATTTACAGCAATTGTCCGGCAGAACACACCGCTTTCACTGAAAACAGTTTCGACCTCATTACGGTTGCCCAGGCCTATCACTGGCTTCACTGGAAGCAATTTGCAGAAGAAGCCACCAGGGTTGCAAAGCCAGGCGCTGTCATTGCCATCTGGACCTATGGCTTATTGAATTCCGATGACCAGAAACTAAATGACCTTGTGAAATATTTTTATGGATCCATAGTTGGTGCGTACTGGGATAAAGAAAGAATATATGTTGATGAGGCCTATGCCACGGTTGATTTTGATTTTGCAGCGTTGCCAGGTGGAGAATTTTCCATTCAGGTTAATTGGTCCAGGGCGGAATTAACGGGTTACCTGGAAAGCTGGTCGGCCGTTCAGAAATATAAAATAAAAAACCAGTCATCACCAATTGAGGTTATAAAAGAAGAACTCTGCAGATTATGGGATCAGAATGAAATCAAATCATTTAGCTTTCCTCTATATCTGAAAATGGGCAGAATAGAAAAATGACCATGCTTGATCAGGGAAAAATAGATGAATAGTTAAACAGCAAACAATTATTTTTATTACAAATCTGATATGTGAAACTGAGGCTTCCCATCCTTTTTATGACCATTCTTTTTTCAACTTTTTGTTTTTCGCAAAAAAGAACTGCAACTGTTTCCGGAAAGGTTATTGATGATAGTGAAAACATCCTGGAGGGGGTTTCCGTTTCTATACTTGGGCAGCAAAGAGGAATTTCTACTTCAGATTCAGGAAGGTTTGTTTTAAAAGTTCCTGCAGACAGGGCATTTGCCCTCATCTTTTCCTATACAGGATACAAAACCGTTCAACAGAATTTTTTTTTGAGTGAAGGTGAAGAAGAGCGCATCACTGTTGTAATGGAAACCGGTAATCCAATATTAGAAGAAGTGATTGTGAGGGACCAGCGTGAAAGAACGGAGGCCGGTCTTATCAGGCCCAATCCAAAATCAGTGATCAATCTTCCTTCACCAGTTATGGGAGTAGAAGGGCTACTCAAGATATTTGTAGGATCAAACAATGAACTGACCTCGCAATATAATGTAAGGGGCGGCAGTTATGACGAGAACCTGATCTATGTAAACGATTTTGAGATCTTCAGGCCCTACCTGGTGAGGAACGGGCAACAGGAAGGTTTGAGTTTCATCAATCCCGAAATGGTTCGCAATATTAATTTTTACACCGGAGGCTTCCAGGCCAGGTATGGCGACAAAATGAGTTCGGTACTGGATATACAATACAATACACCCCGCCAGTTTGGAGGTTCCGCCTACCTCAGCATACTTGAACAGGGATTTCACCTTGAAGGAACCGGTTCAGGAAAAAGATTATCCTATGTTATGGGTTTACGAAACAGAAGCAACCGTAACTTATTAAGCAGGCAGGAAACACAGGGCAGTTATGTTCCTTCTTCTTCAGATTTTCAGGCACTGATCAATTATAAATTAAATGAAAAATGGCAGGCTGAATTTCTTGGCAATGTTTCTCAGACAAAATTTACCCTCATACCACAATTCAGCCAGCTTACATCGAGTGTGATCTCTCCTTTTCTGACCTCCAATATCGGCGTTGATATTTTTTTTGAAGGACGTGAAAAAGATGCATACAGTACAGCCATGTTTGGTTTGTCAACCACCTACCAGGCAGGCAACAGATTAAAACTGAAATGGCTGGCCTCAAGGTTTGAAAATGATGAAGCAGAAAACATTGATATTGCCGGAGCCTATTTATTTGGTGACAGGGATTTTGACAAATCCAGTTCAACTTTTGGTTTGATCGTAAATCCGATGGGTGCAGGGGTTAACCTGAACTTTGCACGCAACCGCCTGAACATTGTTGATTATAATTTTTCTCACAAGGGAAATTTACTGGCTGGCCGGCATATCATTCAGTGGGGAGCCGGTATCAATAAAACCATGATCCATGACCAGCTTAATGAATGGGAGCTACAGGATTCTGCCGGCTATTCTCTGCCCTACGATCCTTCCGTCATTCATCTGAACAAGGTCATTAAATCAAAAGCGGATCTCAACATCCATAAATTCACGGGTTATGTGCAGGATAATGTGGCCATCAATAAAAATGGAAATGCTTACACTTTCCAGGGTGGTATCCGTTTCAATTATAATCAGCTTAGCCGGGAATTACTGGTCTCGCCAAGATTTGGAGCTTCAATAAAACCAGACTGGAAGCGTGATGTGGTTTTCCGTTTGGCAACTGGCGCTTATCATCAACCAGCATTTTACAGGGAGTACAGGAGGTACGATGGCACATTGAATACAGGATTGAAAGCACAGAGAAGCTGGCAGGCGGTAATTGGCATGGACTATAATTTCATGGGGTGGGATCGTCCGCTCCGGTTAACGGCTGAAGCATATCACAAAAGCATGAGCAATGTGGTACCCTACGACATTGACAATGTGCGCATCCGTTATTTTGGTGAGAATATGGCCAGGGCATTTGCAGAGGGATTGGAATTACGCCTGTTTGGAGAATTGGTAAAAGATGCAGAAAGCTGGATCAGCCTTGGCATCATGCGAACAAGAGAAGACCTTGAAAATGATTTTTACAAAGTATATACACTTGATTCGCTGAACCAGCCAACAGACAGTATCACCGTTGAAGGTGGATGGTTACGACGGCCCACTGACCGGCTGATCACTTTCGGAATGTTTTTCCAGGATTATCTTTCAACAAATAAAAATTTCAAAGTTTATCTCAATACCATTTACGGAACAAATCTTCCTTATAATATTCCCAACAATGTAAAGTACAGAAATGCGCTAACCATACCTCCGTATATAAGAGTGGACATTGGCTTCAGTGCCCTGTTGCTGGATGCGGAAAAAAGTAACCGCAGGAGCCATTCACCATTCAGAAATTTTGATAACATCTGGGCCAGCCTTGAAGTATTCAATCTGATTGACCGGCCAAATACCATTTCCTACCTGCTCATCAAAGACTTTGCAAATAATGTTTTTACCATGCCTAACAGGCTTACACCAAGGCTGATCAATGTAAAGATCGTTGCCAGGTGGTAAGCTTACCGGCTTTGCTGCCGGTATTCATTTCTTCAGCCAGAATTCATCTTCCCAGGTGCTGGTAACTTTTCTTTCCTTACCCAGCCTGGATTCGATCTGGTTAAGATCTTCCTCTGTAATGAGCTTTTCTGCAAGTGGAAACAGTTCTCTTTCTTCAAAACGGATATGATCACTCACCAGCAAAGCAAGCTTGTTGAGCGCCTCTTCATTTTCCATTGATTCATGATGAATAAAACCTTTGATCTGCAAATGTTCATGGAACATTCTTTGAACCAGATCATTGCCTTTTAAATATGGAGCAAGTATCTCTTCTTCCTCCCTGAAATGTTCTTCCAGGTCGTTTTGCCAGAACCATTTTATATAACCGGCAATTATTTTTTTATCGGTTCCGTTTCTGATCCCCTGTTTGATCTTCCAGCCTAATAACAGGCCATTGTGATGATCACGGGATAAAGGGCTCAGCTGCCTGCTTCTTTTGATGGGTGTGATTTCCTTTGACATGTTTCAAAATTAGGATAGTATTCAATGTTGCAGAATGAGCCAGGTCACCTGCATTCCTGATTCCGGTCTTCAACCTTCAGGTACTCATGAACCTGAAATACCATGCCGAGGAAGGTTATATCATCCGATACCAATCATTAGACTGTTTTATTGGTCAAATCCGTAAAACCCATGCTTATTGTTGCTCAAAACCTTAACAACCCTCCTGTTTTCCGCCATCTTCCAACTTCTTATCTTTGCACACTTCATCTTTTCAAAGGAGATCAATTATGAGCAGGCGTGGAAAAGTTCTGGTAGCCATGAGCGGCGGTATAGATAGTACCGTTACAGCCCTCATGCTCCATGAACAAGGATATGAAGTGGTTGGCATTACCATGAAAACCTGGGATTATGCAGCCAGTGGCGGCTCAAAAAAAGAAACGGGTTGCTGTAATCTGGATAGTTTTAATGATGCCCGGATGGCAGCGGTTCAACATGGTTTTCCCCATTACATACTTGACATCCGCGACGAATTCGGAAGCTTTGTGGTAGATAATTTTGTTGATGAATACCTTGCAGGCCGTACACCCAATCCATGTGTTTTATGTAATACACATATCAAGTGGAGGGCCTTATTGAAGAGAGCAGATGCTTTAGGCTGCGAATTTATTGCAACCGGACACTATGGTAAAGTTTACCAGCACCAGAACGGCCGGTTCGTAGTGAGCAAAGGAATAGATGAAACCAAGGATCAGAGTTATGTATTATGGGGGCTTCAACAGGATCTTCTAAGCAGGACACTGTTGCCTCTGGGCGGATTCCGTAAAACCGAGATACGGCAGATGGCACATGATTTTGGTTATCCCGAACTGGCAAAAAAAGCAGAGAGCTATGAGATCTGTTTTGTTCCCGATAATGATTACCGAGGATTTCTCAAAAGGAAAGTAGCCGGACTTGAAGAAAGGGTTATGGGCGGTTTCTTTGTTGATAAAGAAGGCAAAATACTGGGACAACACAAAGGATATCCTTTTTATACCATTGGTCAAAGAAAAGGACTTGATATTGCATTTGGTAAACCTGCATATGTAACTGCTATTGATCCGGATACCAATACAGTTGTATTGGGCAATGAAGAAGATCTGGAAAAAGAAGAAATGAAAGTGGCAAAGATCAACTGGATAAAATATGACCGGCTTGATGCGCCTATGGAAGTAAATACAAAGATCCGTTACAAAGACAAAGGCAGCCTGTCCACAATTACCCCTTTGGGTAATGATATATCCGTACGCTTTTTTGAAAAAGCGAAAGGAATTGCAGCTGGTCAGAGTGCTGTTTTTTACGAAGGTGATGATGTGCTGGGTGGAGGTATTATCCAAAGACCGGCCGGCCTGTAGTTCAAAAGCCTGTGCCCTTGCGATCTTCTCAACTTTTCATTAGCTTTATCCCTTATATATCAACCAGATGGCTGGCAAATCTGAATCCATTTACTTATGAGAGCAAATAGAATTAACCTATTCACCGTTCTGTTAGGAACCATTGTGCTTTTTTCCTGCAAAAAAGAAACAGAAGAATTTCAAACCGATTCTTTACTTGATTATACCAGACTGCAAACAGGAAAATATATTATCTACAGGCTGGACTCTACAGTATTTGTAAATTTTGGAAGAGAAACTGAAATTCATTCCTACCAGGAAAAACATGAGGTAGATGTTCAGATCACCGATAATGAAGGGCGAACAGGATACAGGATTTTCAGATACCTGAGAGATACCGCAGGCCTTGAACCCTGGAAGGCAACTGGTACTTATGTAATTACTCCTACCAGCAATACCATTGAAGTAATTGAGGATAACCTGAGGTTTATAAAGCTGGTTTTACCCATAACGCTGGATAATACCTGGAAAGGCCACCGTTTTCTTCCTGATGAACCTTATAGTTCGCAGTACAGTTTTCAAAACGATTTTGATATGGCTGACTGGGATTATACCTATTCTGCCATGGGAGAAACCATAGAGTTGAATGGTGAAACCATTGAAAATGTTTTAACGGTAGATGGCATCAGCGTTTCTTCAAATGTACCGGTAACAGATCTAAACAGTTATGGATTTATAG
>CBIHLW010000097.1:0-8566 GCA_966210755.1 uncultured bacterium | reverse complement strand
AGGCAACCAATGCCATTTCTGCACCCTCTGCACCAGGAGCAACAACAGGCATGGTTGTGGGCTGGCTAAAAGAAAAATTGTTATTGTATGATATCTGACTTCTTTCCGCACCTTTCTTTCCTGATTTCGTTGTGATCAGGATTACACCCCATGCACCTCTTGTACCATAAATGGAAGCTGAAGCGGCGTCTTTCAAAACAGAAATAGATTCGATATCGTTTGGATCAAGTAAACGCAGGTCGGGTAATTCAACGTTATCTACCAGGATGAGTGGTTGTGCTCCCGGACCATTCAGTGAGCCGGCCAAACCTCTTAACCTGATGGTGGGATTGGTTCCGATATCACCACTTGGCGTGGTTATAGTTAATCCCGGAACGGATCCCTGTAATCCCCTGGCTACATCTGTGATAGGCCTGGAACCAAGTTGCTCATTTACATTTACCGTGGATACAGCACCTGTAAGATTGCCCCTTCTCTGGGTACCATAACCTACAATCACAATGTCTTCAAGAGATCCCGGACTTTGATCAAGTTTAATTGAAAGGGCTGTGGTATTACCCACCAGCACTTCCCTTGAAACAAATCCAACATAGGAAATGATAAGGGTTTGCTCCGGTGAAGCTGTAATAGTGAACTTACCTGAAGCATCAGTCTGGGTACTGCGGTTAGTGCCCTTCACTGAGACGTTTGCACCTAGTAACGGTGAATTATCTTTAACTGATGTCACAGTTCCTGATATTGCCCTTTCCTGGGCAAAAGAGGAAATGCTTGAAATTAGTAGCCCATTAACCAGGACTAACAGGTAGAGAAATTTTCTCATAGCAATCTTTTTTACTTTAATTGTTCAATAATTGGTTTCCGGTATTGGATTGTTCTCAAAGGAATAAAGACAAATATTTAGAGCACTTTGATGCCTGCATTTTTATAAGGTCCTAAAATTGGTTCATCCGGTGATAGTTCCGTGATCAAAGTGTCAATTTTTCCACTTTCACATACCTGGATCGGCTGCTGTGAATTGATCTTTTCTGCAATGGTTAAGCATACCAGCCTTTGTGCGGATTCGATCATTGCTTTTTTTATCTGCACCACTTCCCAGTCATTATCAGAAACCCCATTTTCAATATTAATGGCATTGATACCAAGGAAACAAAGATCGGCCTTGAGTTGCCTTATCCTTGAAATGGCTTCGAGTCCAACGGTGATCTTCGAATTTTTTGAGATCTTATCTCCAATTGCTATCACATCAATATTGGGGTGGTTCATGTATTCATAAATAGCAGGTATACTTCCGGAAATAAATGTGGCATGTAAATTAAGTGGCAGGGCACGGGCTAACTCTATAATAGTAGTACCGCCGCCGGTTAAAATAAACATACCGTCTTTGATAAGTGAAACTGCTTTTTGGGCTATTATTTTTTTCTGTGTATATGAATAAACTTCCCTGGAAGTATGATGACCATTATGAAATGAAGGAGAAAGCGCACCGCCATGTACCTTGATAAGCTTGCCTTCCTCAGCTAATTCCTGAAGGTCACGCCTGATGGTATCATCAGATACATTTATATGCTGACTCAGGTCGGTGGACAGCACTTTATTATGAAGATTGACCTGATGTAATATATATGCCTGTCTTTCTCTTTTAAGCATTCGTTAGTCAATTGCGCCCAAAAATAAAGGAAATTCCTGCACAATTCCGCAAAAAATTAGGATTTTTTTATGAAAAACCGCAAAAAAACTGCGGAGAAAGTGAGCGGGAGCGAGGGAAGACCAGCGTAGATGAAGCTGTTTTACTCAAACATTTCATATTTCGTTTTTGGTCTCCTGTTGTCAAGCCATCTGAATCCCTGAAGCCGCATTTCAGAGGGATGTTTATGAGAGATGGGATAGAGTGTTCCTTTTAATTCACTTCGGAATACCACCTTGTACAATTCGCCATTTAAAAAATAAATATCAATGGCGTCGCTCCTGGTCTGGTTTACGCTGGTAAACGCACTATCGTCATCCTGTAAAAAATAAACGGATTCCGCCAAACCCGTAGCCCTCACTGAATCAAGTGTGCCATCTTTAAAAAAACCATTGATGAAGGAGGATTTGATCTGATGATAAATGCCAGGTTCCACTTCATCCACTATAAAACTGTTTTCGAGTACACGTACCCGTTCGGCTTTTTTATTTTTAGTATACAGATAAATGGTATCTCCGGTGATCTGGCTTTTTTTACTCCATACTACAGGATCGTAGAATAGATGGAAGGTGGAATCCTTAAAGGAATAAAATAAACTATCACTTACTGCCTGCATGGAATCCGAAAAGACCCTCACATTCCTGTATGCCTCGAAATACCGGTTGGTACTGTCTTTTTCTTTCAGGTTCAACATGGCCAGCATGGCTGAATCATTTTTATACAATTCAGTCAATCTTGCAGAAAATAAAGTATCGGCAGTTACATACAGGGAATCCTCATCCTGCTTAATGATCATCAATGGTTTTACGGTGGCCAGGAACCGGTCATTCTTGCGGTCTATAAATATGCGGTCCGCTAAAATGGTTTGTCCTTTGGCCGTATCCCTTACAACAGCTCTTCCTTCCATTTGCATAATGCCCGAACTGTCATCACTTGCCATACGGTCCGATGAGGCAACCATGGTGCCGTCTTCCACTACGGTCCGGGAAAAAAATTCTGCATGGCTGTTCGCCACATCATAATATCCTTCTCTTGTTCTTATTACACGGCCACTGCTGTCTTTTATATATGTTTCGGCAATAAACCTGGCTATCTGGTTTTCTGTATTATATATTAATGAGTCGGACTTCAGATAATAGGAGGGATCTTTCAGTTCAACATTGTGTTTGAAATAAATATCCTTCAGGTCCGTATAATAAATTCCTTCGCGGCTTGTGAGTATGGATTTTTTATTGACAACCCTGCCACCATTTTTATATGTACCAATCTTATTGGCAACATCATATTCCATGTCCGGTGTATTCAGAGTGGCATGCCCGTCGCTTAACCTTACATTACCGCTTAGATAGGCCATCCGGGTATTGGTATAATAACGCAGGTAATCAGAATAAACATCAGCTGTATCGCTGTCTTTGATATGAACCCGGCCAAATGCTTCAAAAATATTGGCAGCATCGTTCACTATACAACTATCGCATGTAAAAAGTGTATTGCCTTGTTTCAGTTGAACATTTCCGGAAAGGATCTGAAGTTCTGTGTTAGCGTCCAGTTTTTTCCAGTAAAGATTATCGGAGCGGATAATTGTAACAGGCTGGCTGGTGTCTGAACTTTGCTGTGCATTCAGGGCACCTACGCCGGTCAGGATAAATAAAAGAAGAAATACAATTCTTTTCATTATTAATTTCTCACCCGGACAGTGTCCTTAGGTGCTGGCGAAGTTAGGGGGTCGCCTTTGTCCTTGCCACCAATTAATGAAAAATTAAGATAACGTTTCGGATTCAGTCTCACATCATCAAGTGTGATCTCTGCACTTAATGCTACGGTTCTTAACTGTTCTGCCACCCTGTTCAAACGATCATACAATTCCCGGTCGTTCATCAGGAGTCCCAATGAACCATCTTTTGAATTGAGACTGGCAATGGTATTCTTTAATTCATTTACTGCGCCCTGCAATGCTGTAATGGTTCCATCTATATTGGCATTGGCCAGCTTGGAAGTTGTAAGTTCAACATTGCGGATGGAAGAAGAAATGGCATCATTGTTTTTGGCAAGATTACCTGTAACGGAATTTAAATTGTTTAATGTAAGTGCAAGGGCTCCTGTTTGTGAATTAAGCAGTCTTTGCAGGTGCAATGAAGATATGGTAAGATTGGCGATCAGGTTCTGCATATTGTTTTTTGTATTCGGATCGAATACAGCTGCAATGGAACCGATAGCAATTCTCAGGGAATCCAGTGTCTGGTTTACACGGGTAATGGTTGGGGTTAATTGTTGCTGGATATTGCCAATTATGCCCCCATCAAGTCTAGTGGCAATGGTGTCTCCCGGTTCATAATAAGAATCGGCATCGCTTTTTTCAATTTTTATATATGCCGATCCCAGGATGGATCCATCAATGAAAGCGATGGAATTTTTGGGGATCAGGATATCACGCGAAAGATGTATCTCCACAATAATACTGTCCACTTCCTTATCTGACTGGTGAAGGTTATATACAGAGCCAACCTGAAGACCATTGATCTTTACCGGGTTTGATTTATCCAGCGTACCGATGTCAGCAAACTTGGCATAGAAAACAGGTGGTTTGGAGAAAACCTTTGTTCCTTTCAGGAAATTAAAGCCTAACACAAGCAATATAATTGCTACAATGGTGAGTAATCCTACCTTGGTCTCATTACTTAATTTCATGTTTGTGATTTTCTGATACTGTGTTATGCTTAAAGGCCCTAAAATAAGCAATAAATCACCATCCTTATAACTGTAAAAAATTATAAGTTCAAAAAATCATACCATTAGGAATTGAGTTAACTATGTAATTTATCTCCCCTGGCGCAATCGCTCCTGACGATCAATTTCCTCGAGGAACTGATATGTAGAAGCGTTGTTTGAGTTTTTGTTTTGCAAAGGAATTTGTGTATTGCCTTCACTGGGTAGCTGTTTTTTCTCCAGCCAGGTTTTGTAATTTTTGAGTGCATTGGTAATGCACTGTGCAATTTCCTGCTGTCCCGTTTCACTATTGAGGTAATCTTCTTCCTGTGGATTGGTGATAAACCCGGTTTCCACCAGAACACTGGGCATGGCAGTAGCCTGTAACACCCAGATCCCCGCCTGTCTTTGCCTTGATCCACCACTGATCCTGCCTGCTTTTGAAAATTCAGTTTCAACCATATTGGCAAACTGTGAACTGCGCCTTGCAAACTGTTGTGTCTTTACCAGGGAAAGTGCAATGAATTCAGGGGAGTTCACATCAATGTCACCATATTTCTCTTTGTAATTTTCCTCCGCAAGCATAGGTGCGTTTTCCCTGACCGCGGTTTCCTTATCATCTCCCTTGTGAGCACCCCAGATATAGGTTTGGGTACCCTTTACTTTTGTATTGGGAACTTCATAATACCTGTACCTTGGAACCTTCTTTGTTCTTTTTCTGCGAGATTTTCCTTTACCGGTATAATAAACCTGTGTTTTATAACCAATCAATTCCTTTTTCTGAATGGGCGGCATGGCATTGACATGGATGGAAATGAAAAGGTCACCTTTTTCCGCGTTGGCCATGTCAGCTCTCTGGTGAAGTCCAACAATATATTTATCGGGTCTGGTCTCAATAATATTAACCCCTGGAAATTCTGCTCTTAACAGCGTCACCAGCTTCTTTGAGATATCAAGGCAGATATCATCTTCATAAGAATATTTTCCTTTAGCGCCATTGTGACCTCCGTTATCCATGATACCGTGGCCCGCATCAATGATGATCGTCTTTAAAACCTGCTGTTTATTTGATTTGCTAAAAGAAAACAATAAGGATGAGGCCGGGAAAAGAAGAAGGATTAAAATTGTTTTTTTAAGCATATCAGAATTATGTTTGACGGTTTAGAAATTCTTCACAAAATATTAAATGACCAAACGAGTACATTTGTTCACGGCTTATGACGGAACTCTACAAATTTAGTTTAAAAAAATTCTGTTTAAGTGTTACGGCTCTTGGTTTTTGCATTGCCATAACGTGGAAAACAGAGGCCCGTCATATAAATGAAACCGAAATTTACAGCACTTTAACATCTGATACAATACCAACACGAAAAATCGGGCAGCTGTCATCAGCATCAGATACCATTCCTAAAGCAGTTGCAGATACTTCTTCTGTAATCGATACAATCCCCTCAACGGAGAGGTTCCTGGGAACGGACAGCAGTATGGTTGCAGTTGCTGATACATTTTCATTCAGGTTGTCGAAGGACACACTTGATGCGCCTGTTGAATACGAAGCTGCCGATAGCGGCGTGCTCCTGGTAAAAGAAAAAAAGTTTTTGCTCTACGGCAATACCAAAACAGTATATCAGGACATTACATTAACAGCGCCGATGGTTGAATTTGATCAGGCTACTCATATCCTCACAGCAGTTAATGCAAAAGATAGTGCAGGCAATATTATAGCAAGGGCACAATTCAACCAGGGGGAGCAGGGATTTCAAAGCGATACCATCCGCTTTAATTTCAAAACACAAAAAGGGCTTACAAAAGGAACCTATACCAAACAGGAAGATTTCTACCTGAAATTTGAGGAAGCCAAAAAAATAGATTCGGTAACCACCTTTGCCAGGCATTTTACCATGACCACCTGCGAGTACGACCATCCGCATTTTGGATTTGTAGGGAATAAGGGAAAATTCATCACCAATAATCTTGCGATTACCGGCCCTATACATCCGGAATTTGAAGGCGTTCCAGTACCCATTTACCTGCCATTTGGAATCTTCCCTTTAAAACAGGGACAGAAATCCGGATTGCTGCCTCCGCAATTTACTTCCAATGAACAATTTGGACTGGGTCTGGAAGGACTGGGATATTATCAGGTGTTGAGCGATTATGTTGATGTGATGGTTAGGTCGAATATATATTCTTATGGTGGCTGGAGTGTAAACCTCATTCCTTCTTACCGGAAGCGGTATAAATACAACGGATCGTTCAATCTGAGCATGCAACACACCAAATTCAATTTCAAAGGTGATCCGGATTACAGTCTCATAAAAACTTTCAATATTGCATGGAATCATACCGTTGATCCCAGAGCAAGACCAGGAACTAATTTTTCAGCCAATGTAAATGCCGGCTCAACCAGGTATAACCAGTTTGTGGCCACCAATGCACAAAGACCATTCAATAATCAGCTTACATCTTCCATCAATTATTCCAAAACCTGGGCTGGTAAACCATTTAATCTTTCATTAAGTGCCAATCATAACCAGAATAACCTCACCCATCTTATAAACCTTGTTTTGCCCGATGCAGGATTTACTGTTACAACCTTATATCCTTTTCAACGGAAGGTTCCAACCGGATCACCCAAATGGTATGAGAAAATAGGTGTGGGATATACAGGTGTGGCAAGAAACCAGCTTTCATTCATTGATACCAGCGAAATAAGCATCAGCAGGATCATTGATACTTTGCAATGGGGAGCCCAGCACCGGTTCCCTATCAGCATGTCATTGCCACCATTAGGGCCTGTTCTGGTTTCTCCATTTATATCATACGAGGAAACCTGGTTAACCAGAAGGATGGAAAGGGAATGGAACCCAACTGCAAAAAAAGTGGATACTATTTATGACAGGAAAGGGTTGTTCATAGACAGGCAGATGAGTTTTGGGATCGGCATGAATACAGCACTTTATGGAACAGCCGGATTTACAAAGGGAAAATTAAGGGCCATCCGCCACGTAATCCGTCCCAATATAAATTTTAATTACAGACCTAACCTTTCAGAGAAGTATTATGATGTGATACAGATCGATTCTTTCGGACGGGTTAGTGCCATCCCCCAATTTGCCAATACAAATAATCTTTTCAGTGGTTATGGATATGGAAAGTTTGGTGGGATAACATTTGGAGTTGATAATAATCTTGAAATAAAATGGAAAGGGAAGAAGGATACTTCAGCAAGAGGTAAAACAGTTAAAGTAATAGATGGTTTTGGTTTTACAAGCGGATACAACTTTCTGCAGGATTCGCTGCGGCTGCTTCCATTCAATCTCTATTTACGTACAACCTTATTTGAAAAAGTAAATATTACTGCCCAGGCTTTGTTTAATCCATACCAGCAGGATAGCATGGGCAGGGATGTTAATCAGTTTGTATGGCAGGGTGACAGGTTCAGACTTGGCTGGATAAGAAGCGGAAGTATTTCCATGTCTACCAACTTCCAGAGTAAACCAAGAGATCCGGATAAGGAGCCGGTACAACAAACCGGCGGGATCACAGATCCCAGTTTATTAGGCGACAGGCAAAGGCTTCAGGATTATATGCAGCGCAATCCTTCAGATTTCGTTGATTTTAATATACCCTGGTCCGTCAACCTTTCTTTCTCGCTTTTCTTTACAAATGAGTTACAACCTGATCTGAGCTACAGGTCAAGGATACAGTCTAATGTTTCATTCAATAATAGTTTCAGTCTTACACCAAAATGGAATTTCAGCACCAATGGCTACTACGATTTCAGTACAATGCAAATGACCATGTTCACCATGTCAATCAACCGCGACCTGCACTGCTGGCAGCTGTCTGTGAACATTACACCCATAGGACAGTTCCGGAGTTTTAATATCAGTTTAAGTCCAAAGTCGCCCGTATTGCAGGATCTGAAAGTGAACAGAACAAGGTATTGGAGCGAATATTAACCATTGGCCGTTAACCTTGATTTCATAATCTCAAACACTTCCTCTTTTAATTGCTGAGCTGTTTTTTCTTCAACACTTACCGGCGCAAGAAAATGCATTTCCACATGGTGTGGCCAGAAGTAAAAAGTTTTACGTGGCAATACTTTCCTTGTATGAAATATAACTGCAGGTATCACCTGTTTTTTAGTTTCTACGGCCAGCTTGAATGCTC
>CBIHLW010000096.1:0-8594 GCA_966210755.1 uncultured bacterium | reverse complement strand
TGTGTTACCGGATGGTGCACATAGTGTGGTGGTACGCTACCTTACTATCATTACCAATCCTTTCATTAATATATTTCCTTCACTGATCTTTACCAGGTAGGGATAGGTTCCTGTTGGCTGGGCGCTGCCTTTGAAAGTTCCATCCCATGGCTGGTTGCTTTTTGTAGAAAAAACAACCTGTCCGTACCGGTTAAATACCAACACCTCGTGTTCTTTATAAATGCCAAGTCCGGGTATCCGCCATACATCATTCAATCCATCATTGTTGGGCGTAAATGCGGTAGGGATATAAATTCCCTTGTAAACCCTTACCCGTACCGTATCATAATCATTGCCACAGCCCACACCCGATTCAACGGTTAATACATAACTGGTATCCGTTAAAGGATTTACATCCGGCTGCAATTGATCAATGCCACTGATAGCATGATCGGGCGACCAGCTGAAACTTATAGCTGTTCCACTTACGCTCCCGGATAGTGTGGCTGTTTGTCCCAGGAAGATCTCCTGATCCGGTCCTGCATTGGCAACAGGATTTTTTAAAACATTCACCTTTGTATAAACAGTATCACTACAGGAAAAATTATTGGATACAATTACTTCATAGCGCGTGGAGTCGGCCGGAGAAACTACCGGTGATGCCAAATTGGATGCGGATAATCCGCTTGCAGGACTCCATTGGTAAACTGTTCCTCCTGATGCGGTCAGGTTTATGAACGCCCCTTCACAAATATTTACTTCAGGTAAATTGATGTTTGCAATAGGTCTTGGATTGACGAAGACGTTAACCGATCCTGTTTTACTGCAACCTTCACTGGTTATAACCTGAACGGAATAAGTACCTGTTTGGCCGGGTTGTGCATTCTGCAGTTCGATCACTGGTCCTGCACCTGTTAATGAATTGGGTCCCGTCCATACATAATCGCTTCCCCCGCTTGCCTGTATTAACAGATTGCTGTTTTCACAAACAGGACTGTTGGTTTGAATATTTACTTCCGGATTGGGATGCACTTTTATGGTGAGCACCGATGAATTGACGCGGCACAAAGGAATACTGCTGTTCTCCGATTTGGTTACGGACAACCTGTACCGGTAGGTGCCCACGGCAGCATTCGGAGCAAACACCTGTATCAGGTCTGTTGTATTTGATCCCGGAATATCTGTCCACGCTCCATTATTAAAACTGCTTTGCCATTGAAACATTGGATCATCAAATCCGCTTGAAAGACTTGCATTTAAATTGAATTGAGCCGCTTCACCCTGGCAGATCTCAACATCACCGTTATTACCGGTAATGCTGGCATCTACAAGTGGTCCGCATGGGCGGAAGGTGATGTCATCAAGCGCGAGGTCATTGCCGCAACCTCCCGGTGCATTGTTGGTGATACGTAAAACCACCCTGTTTACTCCAGTGGGTGCAGTAAAGAAGAAACCATACTGGTTCCAGGTTATGGGATTTTGTACCGGGATGTCACCCGTATTATAGGTTTGCAATACCGTACCATCCGTTTTCTCAATTGAAAAACTCAGGTTGGGAAGGATGGTAGGTTGTCCGCCGCATACAGTTGTGCGCATTACATTAAGGACCCATGCAGCAAATTCATAGGTTGTATTGCTGCAAAAAAGATTTACAGTATCTACATAAAAAGCGCTGGGTTGAAAAGAAGCATTTACCAGCATAAAATAGCCGTTGGCATCCCCTGTATGGTCTCTGTTGAGTGTATGCCAGGATGCGCCAAAACAATTATCCGTGCGGTTTCGCACTGTGTATTGACCGTCATTAGGACAATCATTCGGGGAAAACTGATAGTTGGTTGCAGCCGCAGACAAAGGAGCTCCCGGATTGGCTCCCGATCCAAATGTGATATTGACAATAGGATCGCCTAAACTTCCCTGGCATAATTGAGCATGTGCCCTGAAAGAAAAGACCAAAGCAATGAATAGTAGTGTTTTCCTGATGATCATTGAACGGTTTGGAAACTTTGTGGCTACAATATTAATGGATAACGACAGGGTTTTCTATGATATTGGTATAATAACAGAAATTAGTTTGTTATTCGCGTACTCATATCCTGAATTCCTCTGATTCTATCATAATACTGGTATCATCAGCCACAATCAATACTCACGGAACCTCCATTGCAAAAAAGCTTTCTGTTCCGTTCTGGTTATATGAAATTTTTCGCGTCCGCGGGTGCGGTACCTGTCGTTGTGGTAAATATGGTGTTCCAATCCAAGGTGTAGGTTGCTGAATATCCTTACGGAAACCGAAGGCTTGATGATCCCAACCAGACTATTACCTGCCGTACCGGTATAAGTAGTTATAAAATACTGGTAAGCTCTTACTCCCAGTGTAACCCTGTTGGCAATTTCAAGACTGGTTTCCAGCTTGGTCTGCAGTCCGCCTCCGAAATTATATGACCTTGATTCGGTTGTATCAGGCAGGTAGGGGTTGTTATTTCCTGCAAGCGGAATGAGGGCTCCATGAATTACCGTTCGAAGTTGTAATTTTTTACCCATAGGCACTTTATTGATCATACCTGCGCCAAATCCCATAGAACCGATTTCAAATACTTCATTATATCTCCAGAAATCATAATGCTGGAAAAATCCTTTCAGTTTTCTTCCTCTGATTGTTTTTCCTTTCAGCAATCCCCACCCCATTACATTATCAATTAATTTATCATCATCGCCTTCGCTTAATTCTATTCTCAATCTGAAAATATCATATGGCTTTCTTTCTCTTGTTTCAAAAGGATCTCCATCATCTATCAGCATCTGCATCATACCATTGGTCTGCCCTTCATCGTAATCATTGAGCTTATCCCGTCCTGGATTTACTTTGTGCATACCAACGGACATGCTAACATGTATCGGTTCTTTCTGGTAGACCTCCTTATTTGTTACCCTGAACATTTTTCCAGAGGTTAACCTGTTTATTGACCTGGTTGGATTGATGAGTGCTGTAATGGATTCGCGTACCACTCTTTCGCTTCCTCTTTTTCTGTCATCAAGGATATTTGATGTGAGCCGGTAAAATACTTCTCCGAGAAAAGCTCCGCTCAGCGGAGTATTGATCATATCATTATAGGAGGGTCTTTCATTTTCACCCAGCCATTCCCAGACCACACTTCCCTGTATGGCAAAAGGAAGTGATTGCCAGAAGCTATATCCGTTGGATCTTGCTACATTGAAATAATAGCTTCCTGTATGCGGATGACCAAGGAAGTTGATGCCAAAGCCATCAACATCCCATTCTCCGCCCTTACTGAAATTGCGCTTCCAGTCTGGCATTCCTGAACTGGTCCACTCTACTTTAAAATAATAACGGTTCAATGCCCAATTGAAAATATTGCTGGATAGTACCCTGGAGGAAACAATTGAGGCAGGGGCTTTGGGATTATATAAAGGATCATCATTCAGCAGGCCGCCATATTTATTGTATAAACCGCGAAAGGAACCGGAATCAAAAACCGTATCAGGATGAAGTATCACGCTATCAATAACTGGTTGATCAACAGAATCTGTTTGTGCAACAGAAATGATAGAAGTAAGTATAAAAACGGAGCTTAATAAAATTTTCTTCATGAATATATTTGCCCTGTATTGCAGTATATAGCTACATGTGCAGCAAATGTGCCAGTTTTCAAAAATGCCGGCAGTTATGCGTGGATGAATTCTCCAAAAATGGTTTGAATGTTCTTTAAAGCTTTTTTAAGGTCTATACCTTTTCCCATTACCGGCCTGAATATATCACCCTGTTCCTTTAACCTGTCCACTGCATTTTTTATATGAAAGTCCGTGATCTTCAATCCTTTCTTTACTTCTTCCCAGTGCAAAGGCATAGAGACCGGTGCGCCAGGTTTCGGCCTGAGTGAATAGGGAGCTGCTACTGTTGCCTGTGGCCTGTTTTGTAAAAAGTCAAGGTAAATACATCCTTTGCGTAACGATGTTTTTCTTTCTATTGATGTAAAATCAGGAATTTCCGCATGTACAATCTTCATAAGACTCCGTCCAAATTCCTTTGAATCTTCATAACTGTATTTTGCTCCAAACGGAATATAAATATGCATTCCTGTTGAGCCGGAAGTTTTAGGATAAGAAGGAATTCCAATAGCATCGAGAACATCTTTTGTAACGTTTGCAGCTTTTATTACCTGCTCAAATGAATTTTTATCCGGGTCGAGGTCAATGATGCACCAGTCGGGATGATCTGCAGATTGGCGCCTGCTGTTCCATGGATTGATCTCAATACAGCCAAGTGAGGCTATGTATAAAAGGCTTGCTTCATTTGTACATACCAAAAACTCTTTTTCTTTCTGGTCCGCATGGCTGTAATAAGGATAGGTTTCTATCCATTCAGGCGCTTTGCCTTTTACATCTTTCTGATAAAAGCTTTGTCCCTCTATACCATGTGGATGACGGTTTAGGGTTTGTGGTTTGTCTTTCAGATAAGTTAGCATATAGGGCGCTACCTGATAATAATAATTGATCATTTCGCGTTTGGTAACAGCAATATTTTTATTGGCCTGTCTGGGCCAGTAAATTTTACTGAGGCTGGTGAAACGTAATTCATGCCCGCCTATTATTCTTGTCTGCGTTTCTTCTTTTGGATTGAGCAGTGTTTTTCTTTCCTTCCCTGGCCTGGTTGAAATGATTTGTTTATGGTGTTTATTGTCTTCGATCACCTCAATGGTTATTGCAGGTATCTCTCTTAGAACTTCCGCTGGTTTTTTATCAGGCCTTAATCCTTTGAATGATGGGTGACGTACCGCGCCATCTTTTGTAAGTTCCCGGTAGGAGATCTCTGCAACCAATTTTGGTTTCACCCAGGTAACGGTTGCTTTTGGTGGATTAGGGCGGAAACGCGATGGTTTATTATAATCCGGTACAGAGGAAAAAGGACATTTATCCGTTTTAAAGGGCGCCAGTTTCTTTAAGATGTCTTCCTGCATTTTTTTATTGAATCCCGTTCCTACAGGGGTCACAAAATTGAATTTTCCATTTTCCATGATACCAAGAAGCAGGGCACTGAATAATTTATTGGTGCCTTCATTCAGGGTATATCCCCCTATAACCAACTCCTGGCGTTTTTCTGTTTTGATCTTGAGCCAGTGCCTGGCCCGCTGTCCGGGTTCGTAAACGCTTCCGGATTTTTTTGCCATCACACCTTCAAGTTGAAACTGTTCAGCCAGTTGAAAGGCCTCTGCACCACTTGCCTCCAACACCTCACTCATTTTAATATGGCTATTTTCAGCGGGCATGATAGCAGCAAGAAGTTGTCTCCTGTCCTCAATGGAAAGATGCATCACAGCATAGCCTTCCAGCCATAAAATATCAAAAGCCATAAATGCAAGTTGTCCGTCTGCCTCACTCCTCCATAGCTGCAGGTCTGAAAAATCAGGCAATCCTTTATCATTGATCACAATGATCTCACCATCAACCACTGCCTGAATATTCCATTTTTCCATTGCTTCTTTGATGGGATAAAATTTTTCATTGAAAGATTTATTGTTGCGTGACCGGATTTCTACTTCGCCATTGTTGAGATATGCAATAGCGCGGTATCCATCCCATTTCAATTCGTATAGCCAGCCTTCGTCTGCAACGGGTTCGCCCACCAGGGTGGACAGCATGGGCTCAAGGTTTTCGGGGAATGCAGATGCCCTCCATTTTTGAAGTATGGATTTTGTGGATTTGTCAAATGGAATCTTTTTAGACTTCATAGTTGAATAAGATTCAAAAAGCAAACCAGGTGACTCCATGGCCCATTGGAATCAGAACTTATTTCATGATAAACCTGAAGGGTTGGTCCTAAATAAAAAACCGGAATTTAATTCCGGTTTGAGAGATTTTATGAAATATGAGACAGGCTTCAGGATGTTTACTTTTCCAACCCATCATTTCTCCACTGTACAATAACCTGAATAGTTGAGTCAGGTAATTTTGCGTGCTTGAAGGGCATGAACCCTTTTTCGCCCGGATTCAACTGGATTCGACGAATGCTTTCATCAATATTTTTTTTGGCACCTTCATAGGTGTTCAATGCTTCTTTATTTCCTTTAGGTGGAATATGACATGGTGAACAGTTGTTAAGGATCACAGCCTGTACATGAGAATCATAAGTAACCTTTGGTGCATTCTTTTGGGCTCTTTTGGCAGGCGAACAAAATTGTAACAGGGCCGCGGCAAACAATACAGAAAACAGGGCAATTTTTTTCATTTGATCTATCTATTTTGAACGAGGAAGATAGATAAAATATGAGAAACCTCCTTTATTGGTAACGGGCGTATCTGGCCCTCAGAAAATTGAATACCCCATAGGCAATCAATCCCAGGGCAAGCGCCCCTAATAAATAAGAACCAAGTGTCCATTCCTCCAGAAAGCGAAAGGCCTTGCTGGTATCTCCTGCTTCGCCGGGGCTGGCCCCAATGGCGGCTTTCAATAATAACCACGATAACAGCAACCACACAATGCCTCTCGAAACATAGCCGATCTTTCCGGATTTTGTCAGCATATTTACTACCTCAGAATGATGACCCTGTTGTTCCACGTGTTTTTTATATTTTCCCGAAAGCCCGTACCAGATCTGGTAGATGCCAGTACCGGCCATCACCAGTGCTCCAATAGCCAGCAACCATTGTCCAAATGGTTTTTGTAAAACTTCTGAAGCCCAGTATTGGTTTTTATCACCATTATCCTGATTGTTATAAATGATCAGCTGTATGGCACTGAATGCAAGTGAAGCATAAGCTAGTCCGCTGGCCATATAACGGATTTTCTTTCCCAGCTTTTTTTTGGCATCACCTTCCCGGGTGTGAAAAGCCTGAATAAACCTCCAGATGATATAACAAATAAGTCCGGCGGATAATAAAACAAGCAGTATCATGCCTCCGGGCCATTCCTTTACTGAAGTAAAAACACCGCTTTGTGTGGTGTCTTCATTTGACTTTCCTCCAAGTTCAAATGCAGCCATAAAAGCAAGTGCACCAAGAACCAGGTAAACAATTCCTTTGGCAACCAATCCTGCTTTGGCTATTCCATTGATCCATGTTTTTTTCCCGGTTGTTATCATTTTACTGCCTTTTAGTGCAGGTTAGGTTAAGCAAATTCAATACCGCGGGTTGGTTGCATACATTTTTTACCTAAGGGAAAGAAGAAAAGGTTAAGGCCGGGAAAAATAATCTAAAAGAGAATTGCATCTTTATTTTATCCCACGGTGCTTTGTGATTATCGTTCATGCCTATCCCTGCAGGACTTTCCAAGCGTCCATTTAAAAAAATTTTTGTTAAGTTCTTTACCATTAATCTATTCTGCTGATAAATCATTGGAACTTTATATCAAACCACAGCTATGAAGAAATTCTACACCTTTCTTTTTGTTATTACAACTTTGGCCATTACCAATGGTTGCAGCAAAGACTTCCTTAAATCATACGAGGACAGGATAGTAGGTACCTGGATCATTGATGATATTAACCGTGTAGGTTTTGGAGGGGATATAAGTGATCTTCCTTTTAAAGAAGGAAGCCGTTTTGTTTTTAACAATAATGGCGCAATGGAATTTAATGATATCAACGGTGATGTGTATACGGGAAGCTGGGATATTGAACGATCCTATTACAATGACCAGCAGGTGCACGCACTCCATATTGCTGCCGTTAATTTTACAACTCAGCAGGTCCGTTCTGAACTATTTGAAGAGATGCATTTCACCGGTACCAATAAGTTCAAAGCCTACATTAGTCAGGGCTTTCATACTTACGTTTTTCATTTTGAACGGTAGGAGTTAATGTGATTTTAGGCACCTGGTTATCAACAGAAGTAGAGGATGGCAGAGGTATTAAATTCTTCCCCAGTTCTCCCCGCTCTTGATCCTGTACATGGTCATTTCGCTCACGTCGTATTTATCGGCAAGTTGTTTTATGGTAACCTTTCTGTTTTCACGGCTGAGGAGGTCTTTGATCTTTCGTACCTGTGTGGCCGTTAGTTTGAGCCCGGTTTCCCGGTTGGCCTGACGCTTTTTATAAGCAAGTTTGGCTGGACTTTTTTGCTGATGTCTGATCATTTCATCCAATGTGGCCCATGAAAGGTTCTTTACTGCATTGTCCAGTTTGTTGTGATTTTTGTGAATAACAAATTTGTGTTTTGAAGAAGGTCTTTTTAGAAATAACCTGGCCAGTTCACGATGGATGTACAATGTGCCTTTATGTCCGGGGCGGTGCAGGTTCAATGTTCTATAGCCCGTTGTGAGCGAACCGTTCAGAAGTTTACCATCTTTAAGAATGTCTTCCTTATAGCTGGCAATCCTGCCGAGAGAGGAAACTGCGTAACGGTTCCGCAATTCTTTACTCCCGCTAAACAACAATGGTTTCCATGCTTCACCTGACAACTTTTTAATCATGATCTGTTTTTTTCAAAGAGAAAAGGCTAAAACGGTCATGGTTATTTATATAAATTCTATGCCCGTTTTACATCATGAGATCATTGTTAAAACTTCATCTGCTGATCTGATCCTGAGGGGAGAAATTTTTTTTGAGTTTTCGAGTTTGCTTCCGGCATCCTCTCCAACCACCAGATAGGTAAGCTTACTG